>DBDQ01000107.1 GCA_002293665.1 Alistipes sp. UBA928
GGCAAAAAAGGTCGCCGAATTTACAGGCTTGAGCCGAGGTGCGGTGAACAACATTTTCACCAAGCTCAGAGAGCGGATCGCCGAACTCTGTGAGGCCGAAACACCGTTCTCTAATGGCGAGGTAGAACTCGAT
The DNA here is from genome assembly GCA_002293665.1 of Alistipes sp. UBA928. Taxonomy (GTDB): domain Bacteria; phylum Bacteroidota; class Bacteroidia; order Bacteroidales; family Rikenellaceae; genus UBA940. The sequence continues at coordinate 134 of DBDQ01000107.1, forward strand.
GAAAGCTACTTCGGTGCTCGGCGGGTTCGAGGGGTCAGAGGTCGCGGAGCCAAGGGAAAAACCCATGTATTCGGGATGCTCAAACGGGGCGACAAAGTTTATACCCAGATCGTCAAAAACTGCTCTGTACGCGAGCTGATACCCATTATTCAGGGCAAAGCAGACACCGATACGGTCATCTATTCCGATGGTTTTCGGACTTACGACGGGCTGGTGAACTATGGGTATAAAAAGCATTATCGGGTCAAGCATGGTGAAAACGAATTTGCGGTTGGGCACAACCATTATTAACGGCATCGAAAACTTCTGGGGACTCTGTAAAGTCCGCCTGGCAAAGTTCCGTGGAATGCACAAACAAACGTTCTATTTACATATCAAAGAGTGTGAATTCAGGTACAACAACAGGAACAAAAATATTTATCTAATTTCACTCAAAGAACTACGAAATAATAAACTTAACTGGTCTTGAACCTAAACATTTAAAACATTACCAAATATCCAACGATTCGTCATAAACGGGGCTGTCAATCCCAAGGAACGACAGGACGCTGTGGAAGACATGATACTGACCCACCTTTTCGTTAGTGTCCACTTTTTTCATGGTTTCATCCGATGTCCACACGATGAATGGTATCTCTACCTGCTCCCTGGGAGCAATGAGCATCGGTGCGCCGTGCATATACAGATTTCCTTCGCCCAGAGACTCGCCGTGGTCGGATACGAATATCATGCAACTGCGCCTGTCGTGTATCTCGCGGAGAATCTCTATCACGGAATGTACAAGCCAGTCCGTGTAGACGATGGTGTTGTCGTAGGCGTTCATTAGCTCCTCCGGATCGGCTTTGGACATCTCCACGGTGGTACACACGGGACTGAACACCTCAAACTCCGGAGGGTATTTTTTGTAGTACGTCGGGCCGTGGCTCGTGCTGGTATGGAGCACAATCAGCATCTTGTCTCTGTCGCCGGAGAGTATCTCCTCTTTCAGACCGGCAAGCAGGATGCCGTCGTATGTGTCGTCGGCCTCCCCGTCGGCCTGCGGGTACAGCGACACAATATCTTTAGGCTTGTAGTATTTGTCGATGTGAACAGGAGGCTCGCCCCAATTGTTGGTGCGCCACGTCACATCCACTCCGCATCTGTCGAGATAGTTCGGAAGAATCTCGTAAAGTTTGTTTGACGGTTTGTGGTCGAGGATGGCTTTTACCGCTGCCGTGGTATACGTCGCAGCCGCATCCGCAACAAGTGCGACAACACCGTCTTTCTCCATGAGCGGATTGGTCGGCTTGCCGTATCCGTACAAAGAGAAATTCCCCCTTCTTGCAGACTCTCCGATAATCAGCACACAGACATCCTTGCTGTCGGTGGCGATCTTTGCATCGGGTAGGGGTATCTCTTTCCGGTTGTTTTTGCGTACGGAATTGTAGTAGCGCACGGTATTGGCCGTATACGACCACGGCATGATCAGAGAGCCGAGTTGGGTCGCGTTGCGGTCGATCCACGGCCAGTTCTGCATATTGACCAGTGCGACGGTCAGGGTGACGGCCAGCGCGATGCCGGTACGAGCAAAGAACCGCTTGGGTGTGCCGTAATCGAACCATCTTGCAAAGATGTAGACGCACGGGACGATTCCCCAAAAGAGGAAATACCACACGGCGGGCCATGAGAAGTATCCTGATGCCTCCGAATAGCGGGTGTTGAACACGTTCCCCATCATCCCGTCCGTGATGAGCACCTCGTATGTGTTGATGAAATAGAGGCAGATGGCATTGCATACGAATGAGGCCGCAAGGATGATTTTCCCGACCAGGTGTCCCAGAAAAAGCAGCAGGTAATAGAAGAAGAAATTGAGTGCGAGCATCATGACGCCCAGACTCCCGGTTATAAACGCCCCGTTGAAGCCTCCATCGATGTTGTCGAGCACCAATCGGAAGAACGGCCAATGGAACGCCACGAGCGTAAAGATGCTGAGCACCAAAGATACACGGGTGAGGTCGCTCCTTTTCGTCAGAAATTTCACCATCTGATAACTATTTTGTAAAATGCAAGAATCACTCCCGCACACAAGGCAAGGATTGTGAGGTTGAAAAGAATCGTCAATGGAATGTTTACCGAGTGCGACGCGGCCATATAGGGCGATGCCGCCAGCTCCGCGTCGTAGCGGGCAAACGGATTGCTGTAGATCACCTCGCCGTCGGGAAACCAGGCGGTGAGGCGTGCGTACGGGTCGCCGGGAGTCATGGTGTAGCGCGCCTGGGACGAATCCCGGGTCAGCGACAGGGTGGTGTGGCCTTGCCCCGTCACCTTGATGCTGTCCGCCCGGTGCGACAACGAGATGTGGATCGTGGCGCCGTCCAGACCGATACTCTCGATCGAGGGCAACTCCTCTTTCCGTTCGCTCACTCCCCACGGCCCGCGGCCGGGTGTGCGCATCGAGTAATAACACCCGCCGAGGAGAGTCGCCTTTATATCCTCATACCGCGCCGACGGAGAGTTCAGGAAATTGCTCCTCTCGCCCATGCTGCCCGGCCGGTCGGGATGATGCAGGTCGTCGCCCGCCAGACCGAAACTGTAATGTCCGGCACTCAGTGCCCAGTCCCAATACTCGTTTTCGGTGCTTTTCCCGCTGTCGAGTTCCATTATTTGGTAGCCTCCGAGTTGTTGCATTATCTTTTTCGACGTAGCCCTCGTTCTCAGAGGGTGATTCATCTGTATGAAATCGCACCCTTTCCCGAGCAAGTCCAACTGAAATTGTCTTTGGGAAGCGAAAAGCGGAATCAGGTTGTCGAAACGGACGACCTTGCCGGCACCGAACACCAATTTGTGGTATTTGAACAGATTGATGCCGTGCTCATAGACATTGACCTGCAACAAGGAATCGTAAGGATGTGCGGTCAGTTCGTTGTGATTTGAAAATGTTACGATGTCATATCCCAATTTCCGATAGGCTTCATCAATTTCAGTCGGCCAATATTCGCATTCGTTAAACATGCCGTTTATGCGTGTGTGAGTGTGAAAGTTGGCTCTTTTCCAATGAAATACCGTATCTATCCCATTTTCGTATGGGTTAAAAATGTCGGGGCCGCTGAATGGTTTCGCCTCGCCAAAATCGTAGATGGGACTAACGCTTGCCGCAAAGATTGCCAAAAGAACAATCAGAATGGGCGAAACGATAATTTTGAGTAACGCGACCGATATCTTTCTTATCATGGAATGACCGAAATGTTGAAACGTAAATTGCGCAAAGATAGCAATAATTCTGTAATTTAGGTTTCATCTCGGTGTCGCGGAACTCTTACCCGATATCCTGACAGCCTTTGCATTTCTGTCAAGGAATAATCCCTGCTCTGTGCTGTTTTTTCAGGAATAATTACTACCTTTGTATTCAGGTGTATTTGACACTATTGCAGCGCATACCGCAGAAACGAATACGGTTGCCAAATCATAACCTCAAATTTCTCAAATCCGGCCTAACCTACTGTTTAACAGATGGGTTACGGCAAAAATTCAAAACTTCGACACAAATTTGGTTTTTCCTTTCGCAATATAACCTGCGAAGAGGGTTGTTTGTAAGGTTCCGTCGTAGTCGGGCGGAACAGCGGAAAACGTATTTTCCGCAAGGATGAAATCAGGTTTTCTTCATAGGCTGACTGTGTTTAGTTGTCATTGCCTACAAACCTATGAAATAACTTTCAAACCACCAAATCATAATCACTGACAATCAGCTCGTTACAGTACATAAAAGTCGCTTTTACCTAAAACATGGACAAGTACAATACAAATTTTCGACATAAATATACCATGATCGAATTAAAATTCCAAATTATTCAACACCTCCTGCATCTCGCGCTGCATATCGGCCGTTGCGGGCGAGGGTACCTTCGGGATCATCTCGACCACCTGGCGGGCATAATGCGCAGCCTGTTCCCGGTCGCCGATCTCCGAATACATCTTGCCCAGCAGATACAGCGGGTACATGCGGTTGGGAACGGTGTAATACGCCTTCAGATACGCCTCCGCCGCCAGATCGTATTCTCCGAGTGCCTTGTAGTTGTTGCCGATCACGTTCCAGTTCATCGGATCGTTGCTGAGCCTCGTAGCGCGGTTCATTATCTCGAGGCTCTCGGCGTACCGGCCCTCCATGTGAAGCGAACGGCCGTATTCGAACAGGAATGTCGCATTGTCGCCCATGATCGGCATCATTGCGGGATAATCCTCCAGCACGTAAGAGTACATCTCCATTGAGTACCACCGGCTCGTCGCCTGCCACTCTCGCGTCGCCTCCACCCGGTCGAGGTAAGGTTTCGCAGCCCACGCCGCCATCCCTACACTTCCCGCAATCACGGCCCCGGCAACCAACCGCTGCACGACCGTCGCCCCTCGCCGCGACGACAGCAACGATCCCGCAACAGCCAGCAGTACGACAAAAAGCATCTTCATGGGCAGCAGGCTGAACGGATAGGAGAAGAACGCAAAGACCAACAGCGCAAGCAACCCGAAAGCATAGGGACTCCTTCCTCGAAATAGCCGCCACAGCGCCGCCACCGCAAGAAACACGAACAGTACAAGGCCCGGAATGCCTGTCTCGGCACCGATTTGGAGATATTCGTTGAACCCGTACTCGGGACTGCCGGCCACGTGTATTTCTGTGTCCGAGCGATCACCTGTACTGAAATATTCGGCCTGTTCATCGCCATACGCTCCGCGAAAATATCCCGGCCCGACACCGGTCGCCGGATTATCAACCATTACCCCTACCGCCATCTTCCACATAAGCAACCTCCCGTCGGCCGAATCTTTCTTCATGGCATAAATACCATACAGGCCGCCACAGACTACCAACAAAGTTACAATCCCGATCGCTATCCCTTTCTTTCCATGCCTGCGCACATAATCGACAACGGGGCCGTAAATCCGGCCGTCTCCCAAAACGATGGCGATGACGGCCGCCCCGACCGCAATGAACGCGGCCCTGCTCATCGTGGCGGGAAAAATTATCACGATCGCAATAACCGCGCACGCCGCCACACAGAATGCCAGCGCCCAAAGAACGCGCCTAAGACGAATATCGCGAATATTTCTGAAACCACCGAACATCCTGTCCGCATCCGTATAGCGTTGCGCAATGTATCCTAATGCGATAGAAACAATTATGGCGAGGTATCCTCCGTATGGCCCAGGATTGAAAAAAGTACCCGTCACGTTGAAAAGGCTGTGCCCTGAATGTCTGGCCCCGAAAGCCTGCTCTATCCCCATTGTCGCCTCCACGATTCCGCAAACGCACAGCACCACCAACAGCCACCCGCCCAGATTTCGGTGGGACGACAGCAACACCCGCAGCGACACATACAAGGGCACGAACAGACACACCTCCAACAACTTCTCCCACACCACGGCACCACCGGCAAAACAGGCGATCACATACCAGCCAAACATCGCCGCGGCGATCAGGTCGACACCTCCCGGACGAACCCGGCGAACGTTGAACATCCACGTCACCGCCGCGCAGCCCAAGACAGCCAAAACCGAATATGCGAACCACACGTTTTGATCGCCTGGCTCAGAAGCAGTGTTCACAAGCCCCACAAGACACATCGCCCCTACCAGCATATATGCGAGTGCACTGGATATCGTTTCAGCAATTATTTTTCGGTTCGGCTTCTTCACTTTTATACTAAACATAAAAAAGACACCATGCCGCGATCATTTTCAGTGGCTTTAATTGCAAATGTAGTGAAATTATTTAAACACACAAGTACAATTTTATCGACTCAACTCTCTCCTATTACATAAGATGCACAATCCAAAATAAAGTTCATTTCGATGATTTGGCATTAATTGTGCAACAAGATACAGTAACCGGAAGCACACAAAGGGCGATGAGACTTACGATAAAAAATGTCTGTCCCGGAACGAAGAACAACAACACCTGCATATCGGAGATCATCGCGTTGGGATGGCGTTATGAAATTAACTTATAAAATATAATAAATATATAAAATAATCTTATCTTTCCCGCCGTTATCTATTCGAACGAAAATGGAGGAGATAAGAAAATGCAAACTAAACCGTCCAAACTGCTGGAGAATCTGATAGCTATCGGTGCTTTCGACGCCGAGAAGCGCAATTACACAACACATTTGCTCGATCGCCTGTTTCTGATAATGCTGGGACAGGGGGATTGTCACGCGATGAGAATACTGCGTTCGCAGCTCAAGGATTGGGAACTGTACCAGATAAAGGTGCGCGTTGAGCGGGAGATAACGCGCAGTGCCGCCGCAGTTCAGAAACAGGATCGCGAGGGGTTCTTCACCGCTCTGATTGCCGATCTGGGCGAGATAGCCGGCATGTTGTCGAGCGGGCAGCCCAACACCGGCCACCTGTTGCTCCACATTCTCGCCTCGACCGACAGTATCGCCGGCCGCGTGCTGGGGCTGTACCATGTGATGGCCGATGACGTGAGCCGTGCGCTGAAGTCGATGCCTGCCGAGGAGATGTACGTTTCGGAGATACGCATCATCCGCCGCCGCGATCTGCGGCCCGAGGACGACGACTGGGAGCCCGCCGGCCACCACTGTGACTTCGACGATCCGGGTCGTCAGGTCGATCCTTCGAGAGTTGGCCAGCCCGCCGGTGCCGCACGCAACACGGGCCGGGAGAAGGGAGCCCAAACGCTCGAGAAATATGGGGTGGAGTTGACCCGTGCTGCCGCCGAGGGGAAGATCGACCCCGTGGTGGGCCGTGTCCGCGAAATAGAACGAATGGTTCAGATACTGGGCCGGCGCAAGAAGAACAATCCCGTACTCGTTGGCGAAGCGGGCGTGGGTAAAAGCGCCATCGTCGAGGGTCTGGCCCTGAAGATCGCCTCGGGCGACGTACCGGCCACTCTGGCGGGCAAGAAACTGCTGTCGCTCGACATGGCGTCGCTCGTTGCCGGCACCAAGTTCCGCGGCGAGTTCGAGGAACGCATCAAGGCGCTGGTCGACACCCTATCCAGTCAGCGCGACACGATAGTCTTTATCGACGAGGTGCACACCATTGTCGGCGCGGGTTCGTCGCAGGGGAGCCTCGACGTGGCCAACATTCTGAAACCCGCCCTCGCGCGCGGCGACATTCAGTGTATCGGAGCCACCACGCTCGACGAATATCGCGAGAACATAGAGAAGGACGCCGCCCTCGAGCGCCGTTTCCAGAAGATACTCATAGAGCCCACCTCGAGGGAGCACACGCTCGAGATTTTGCGTAACATAGCACCCAACTACGAACGCCACCACTCGGTGCGCTACACCGACGAGGCGCTGCGCGCTTGCGTCGACCTCACCGAGCGCTACGTCACCGACCGCAACTTCCCCGACAAGGCTATCGACGCAATGGACGAAAGTGGCTCTAAAGCAAAAGGCACGCCCGAAAGCGTGGTGGAAATAATTCCCACCCACATCGAGGAGGTGATAACCACCATGACGGGCATCCCCGTGGAGCGCGTGTCACAGGGTGAGCACCAGCGCCTGAACCGCCTGGAAAGCCATCTGTCGCAGGTGGTCGTGGGCCAGGGCGAGGCGGTGTCAAAGGTTTCGCGTTCGATAATCCGCAGCCGTTCGGGTCTTCGCGATCCGAACAAACCAATCGGGGTGTTCATGTTCGTGGGCCCGACGGGTGTCGGTAAGACCTTGCTTGCGAAGGAGTTGTCGAAATGGATGTTCGACCGTCCCGACGCGCTGATAAGAATAGACATGAGCGAATACGCCGAGAAGCACAATGTTTCGCGGCTCATAGGTTCACCACCGGGTTATGTGGGCTACGGCGAGGGGGGGCAGCTTACAGAAGCTGTTCGCCGGCAGCCCTACTCGGTGGTACTTTTAGACGAGGTAGAGAAGGCCCATCCCGATGTCTTCGGAGTGATGCTCCAGATGTTCGACGACGGTCACCTGACCGACGGACTGGGACGCCGGATCGACTTCCGCAACACGATAATCATAATGACCTCCAACGCGGGCTCGCGCGCCCTCGCCTCAAAGGCTCCGGCGGTGGGTTACGCCACATCGGCCACATCGGCCCGCGAGTCGGTGAGCCGCGAGAGGGAGTACCGCGGAGCTCTGGAGCAGACTTTTGCGCCGGAGTTCATAGGAAGGATCGACGAGATCGTGGTGTTCAACACTCTGGAGACGGGCGATGTGGCGCGCGTAGTGGAACTCGAACTGAATGCCTTGCGTGAGCGCGCCGCACGCCTCGGCTACACGATCGAGGTGTCGGAGGCTGCCCGAGGCGAACTCGCGGCGTTGGGTTACGAGCCCGACTACGGAGTGCGTTCGCTGAAACGCACGATCATGGATCGGATCGAGGGGCCTCTGGCGCAGATGATAGTGTCGGGCGAGATCGTCCCTGGCGAGACGATCGACATCGACTTAATCGACGCCGAGCTCGAACTTCAGGTCAACCGCGTGGCACGTCCCGCGTAAAGCAAACAAAGGCACAACCCGGTTTAGTTAACAAGGGGGGGGGAGAAGAGGTTCCGGGAAGTTTCCGGGCCTCTTTTTTTGTCATCACATCCGTAAAGCCCACGATATCGGGTGTGTTTGAATCCGTCGGCTAAAGCCGACGGCAATATTATCTTTGACGTAAAAATTTATACCGATATAGATTTGCAGGCGGGAATCATTCGGAAAAATCTTCCGACCATGACTGGTTTCGGGCCCTTTTTTTGCATATATTTGTGGTATGAAAACTCTCGAAACAGAACTCTGTTCCTACTCAATCGAAGATGTCGGGACGGCGGCGCGGGAGGGGGTGACGCGGGTCGAACTGTGCACATCGCCTTTAGAGGGGGGCACTACGCCTTCGGCCGCAGCGATTGCTGTGGCGAGGGTGGTGACGTCGCACTTCGCGGCGGCGCAGGGCAATCTGCCCGTCGAACTGAGCGTGATGATACGCCCACGGGGCGGTGACTTTCTCTATTCCGGCGTGGAGTTCCAGCAGATGCGTCACGAGATTGTCTTCGCCCGCGAGTGCGGCGCCGACGGCGTGGTTTTCGGACTGCTCACTGCCGACGGCGATGTCGATGTCGCCCGCACGCGCGAACTTGTGCAACTGGCGCTCCCGATGGAGAGCACTTTTCATCGCGCTTTCGACGTGGCGCGCGACTGGCGCCGGGCGCTTGAGGATGTCATCGCCACGGGTTGCCGGCGCATTCTAACCTCGGGTCAGCGGGCCACGGCCCCCGACGGAATCGAAACTATTCGCGAGATGGTACGCGCCGCCGACGGACGCATCGAGATCATGGCGGGCTCGGGGGTCAATCCGGGTAACGCACGTGCCCTTGCCGCGACGGGTGTCGACGCCCTGCACTTCAGTGCGCGCACAGTGCGCGAGGGAGGCATGAAACATCGCAGCACGGAGATTCTATTCTCTCCCGCCGCCACCGACCACCGGATCACCTTCGCCAACCCCGACTTCGTGAGGCGTATGGTTGCCCTTGCAGCGGGTTAAAAAGTTGTGTAAACATGGAAATAGGGTTGAAAGCCTCATCCCTCTTCACTTGACAATAAGTTCGCGTACGAGGTTGTGGCCGGAGGCGAGGTTGAGGGCGTCGCGCAGTTCGGTGCGGCGCATGAAAGTTTCGTGGCGCACCACCGATGAGGAGATGCGTACCGTGAGGATGCTCCCGCGCAGCGTCACCTCTTCGGTGCACGAGGCTACCATCGGCCCAGCGACCTCGGCCCATGTCTTGGGCAGTCGCCCTTCGGCGATGTTGCGCCGGATGACCGGATCGCGAAAAAGGTCGTCGACAAGCTCCCCTACCCTGACTGTGCGCGTCCGTCTCATGGCTGTGTTATTTCGCCCCCGGCGAGTTCGAAGAGTGTGTAGCCTCGTCCGTCGCGCTGCAATACGCTCTCGAGGCGTGTGCGGTTGCAGTCGGAGATAAATATCTGCCCGGCGGGAACGCCCACGGCGGTTTCATTTTCGTTGTCTGACCCGGTGCCTGAAACGAGGTCTATCAGCCGTTCGACGCGCCCCGTGTCGAGCTTGTCGAACAGGTCGTCGAGGAGCAGGATGGGGGTCTCGCCCGTGGCCTCGCGCACCACGGCGAACTGCGCGAGTTTGAGCGCCACGAGGAACGACTTCTGCTGTCCCTGCGAGCCGTATCTGCGCAGCGGATCGCCGCCAATGCGCATCACTATGTCATCGCGGTGCACCCCGGAGGTCGAGAAACCCGTAGCGACGTCTTTCTCGCGCGCCGCCGCCAACACCGCCGCCATGCCGCGCGTGGTCACTTCCGAGCGGTAGATCATCTCCACCTCTTCGCGGTCGTCGGAGAGGCGCGCGTAGTACTCGGCCACGAGGGGCCTCATGCGTTCGACTATTTTCACCCGCCGCGCGTGGATGGCGTCGCCGTGGGAGGCGAGCTGCATGTCGAGTACATCGAGGATTTCGGCGTGGGTCGGAGAGTGGGGTTGTTTGAGCAGTTTGTTGCGTTCGGCCAACACGGCGTTGTAGCGCACCAATGCGGCCAGATAGCCGCGATCGGATTGCGAGATGAAGGCGTTGAGCCACCGGCGGCGTTCGTCGGCGGCGTCGCTGATGAGGAAAGTGTCGGCGGGTGACACCATCACCACCGGCACCACTCCCACGTGATCGCTCAGGCGCTCGTACTCCTTGCCGTCGCACTTCATCTTCTTACCGCCACCCGAACCCGAGGGCGAGTAACTGCATGCCACCCTCACGGTGTGTCCGGCATCGGCGGTGTACTCTCCCTCGACTACGAAGAAATCGCTGCCGTGCCTCACCGCCTGGCGATCGCTCCCTCCGAGCGACGAACGACACATCGACAGATAGTGTACGGCATCGAGTACATTGGTTTTTCCCGCGCCGTTGTCGCCCACAAGGCAGTTGAGGCCGTCCGAAAATCGGAGTGCGGCGGCCCCTATGTTCTTGAAACCCACGAGCGAAAGTGAACGAAGTATCATGCTGTGTGAGAGATTTCCGTGTGTAAAGGTAACAAATAAAAAAAAAGAGTTATCTTTGCAGTCGCAAAATCGAGAAAAAACAGCATACGCAAATATGGCCAAACGTAAAAGCACGGCGCCGAGAACAAAGGCGTCGCAGAGTGAAAAAGACCCCGAAGCGCAGATAGAGAACGCCTTGGGCAAGACTGAGCAGTGGTTCGAAAAGAATTGGAAAGCGCTCACCACGGCTGTGGCGGCAGTGTTGATCATCACTGCCGGCATCTTTGCCTACGACACGTTCATCAGAACTCCGAAGAGTAACCGTGCGGCCGACGCCATGTTTGTGGCCGAACAACTCTTCATTGCGGGCGACTGGGCCACGGCGCTCAACGGTGACGGCCGGAATCTCGGTTTCGTCGACGTGGTAGCCTCCTATGGCGGCACTCGCGAAGCACGTCTGGCAGCCCACTACGCCGGCATCTGCTACCTGCGCCAGGGAGAACTCGACAACGCCCTCGAGTATTTGGGCAAATACCGCGCCGTGAAAGGTGTGCCGGGCGAGGTAATCAACGCCGAGAACGAAGGTCTTAAGGGAGACATTCTCGTCCAGAAGGGCGACTACGCCACCGCCGTGGGACACTTCCGCTCCGCAGTCGACGCTACCGACAATGTATTCACCACTCCCATGTACCTCAAAAAACTCGGCCTCGCTCTCGAAGCCATAGGCGACTACGCAGGCGCCGTGGCGGCCTACCAACGCGTGGTCGACCACTACCCCGGGAGTCTTGAAGCTCGCGACATAGATAAACTGGTCTTCGCCGCAGAACAGAAATTGTAAGATGGCCGTAGCCAAAAAGAGGAACCTCTCGCAATACCGCTCCGTGCCGCCCGCCGACGACATGCGTTTCGGCATAGTGGTGTCGGAGTGGAACGGCGAAGTGACCGAGGCGCTCCTCAAGGGGGCGGTACAAACGCTGCGAAAGGCGGGATGTGCCGAACACAACATACTGATAAAGTATGTCCCCGGAACGTTCGAATTACCACTTGGGGTGCAGTTCTTCGCCGAGTACACCGATGTCGACGCCGTCATAGCGCTCGGCTGCGTGATACAGGGCGAGACGCGCCACTTCGAGTTCATCTGTCAGGGAGCCACCCAGGGCATCATGCAGTTGCAGATCGCATGGAACATGCCGGTGGCTTTCGGCGTACTCACCACCGACACCGTAGAGCAGGCTTTGGCCCGCGCCGGCGGCGAACACGGCAACAAGGGTGACGAGGCTGCCGTGACAGCCGTAAACATGGTCAAACTCCAGAACGACATGGAGTCATCGGCCGAAAATATCAACCGTGAATTTACGAGAAATGTAAACTGAGATAATTTATTTTTACTAACCCCCCTTAATTAAATTAAATTATGTATTACGGTATTTTACTAATCGTTCTCGGCCTGTTGGCTGTCCCGTCGCTGTTGCTCTCCAAGAAACCCAATGCCAAGGAACTTTTCGACAAGATCACTCCCTATCAGGGTTGGATCGGTTGCGTGTTCGCTTTTTGGGGTGCCTGGGGCATCATCAGCAGTATCCTTAATCTCGGCTGGCTGGGAAGCATTCCCATCTACTGGATCACCTATTTGGCGGTGTCTATGCTCGAGTTCGGCCTCGGTTTCATCCTCGGCTACTCGCTGATCCAGAAGTATGTTCTGTCGAAGAATGAAAAGGGCGCTGAAGCGGGTGAAAAATTGCTCGCCAAGCTGATGCCACTTCAGGGAACGTTGGGCATCGTGGCTATCATCCTCGGTGCATGGCAAATCGTCACCTACTTCTTGTGGTTTGTTGCCTAATCCTAATCTTAACACACACAAACAGGCCGGACGAAAACGTCCGGCCTGTTTTATGTTGTGAGTTATGAGTTGGTACGCAGAATTTTTGGAAACGCGCGTCATTGCGAGAGTGTAAGCCCATAACCTCACTCTCAGCCATTCACGGCTTTCGCAATCTCGTCGGGGGTGATGGGAACTCGGCGGGCCCCCAACAGGCGGTTACCGTCGGGGGTGATGAGCATGTCGTCCTCGAGGCGTATACCGCCGAAGTCGAGGTAGCTCTCCACGCGGGCGAAGTCGATGAAACCCGCGGCGATCTTACCAAGGGTACCTCCTCCGGCTCCCTCACTGGAGCGCCATTTGTCGATGAGGGCGGGAACAAAATAGATGCCCGGCTCGACCGACACCACCATCCCCGCCTCGAGCCGCCGTCCCATGCGGCAGGCGCTGCACGATGGGTGGGTCGAACGCGGTGTCTCCTCGTCATAGCCGACGTAGTTTTCGCCAATATCCTCCATGTCGTGCACGTCGAGGCCCATGAGGTGGCCCAAGCCGTGGGGCATGAAGAGCGAGTGTGCTCCGGCGGCCACGGCGTCGTCAATAGACCCGCGAATCAACCCCAGCGAGCGCAAACCATCGACCAGCACCCGTGCGGAGGCGAGGTGTACGTCGACGTAGCGCACGTCTGGCGTCGCGATGTCGAAGGCGAGGTTGTTGGCCGCCAGCACAATGTCGTAAATATCTTTCTGCCGCGCGGTGAACCTGCCGCCGACGGGTATCGTGCGCGTGAAGTCGCTTGCGTATCCACTCGTGGCCTCGGCCCCGGCGTCGACTAGTAGCATGCGTCCCGCCTCGAGCACCCCGCTGTGGTTGTGGTTGTGGAGGGTTTCGCCGTGCTGCGACACTATCGGATGGAACGACACTCCCCAGCCGCGCTGCAGGGAGACGCCTTCTATGGCTCCGGCGATCTCGCGCTCGGTGACCCCGAGGTGGCACATGCTCATGGCGAGGGTGTGCATCTCGTAGCCCGTGGCGCATGCCTCCTCGATCTGTTCGATCTCCTCGTCCGACTTTTTGTCGCGCATCGACACCACGGCGCGGATCAAATCGACGGAGGGCGCGGCGCCGGCGGGTAGCATCGTGCCCAACAGCAACTTCGTCTCGCCGCGATAGGGCGGCAGGAAGTGAACCTTGCGTTCACGTGCCACAGCCTCCCCCACCCCGGCGGCAAAGGCAGCGAACGGGGCGGTGCGCATGACGCCGACACTTGCGGCGAGATCGCCGATCCGGGGCTGCGGCCCCATCCAGATGATGTCGTCCACGGTGAAGTCATTGCCGAAGAGTGTCGCCTCGCCAGTGTCGGTGTCGATCACCGCGGCGAGGCCCGGGACGCTCAGGCCGAAATAGTAGAGAAACGTGCTGTCCTGCCTGAAATGGTAGGTGTTGCCCCGGTAGTTCACGGGCGACTCGACGTGGCCCGGCAGCACGATAAGGCCCCGGCCCTCCATTTTGCGCGCAAGCTCGGCGCGCCTTGCGATGTAGGTCTCTTTCTTAAACATGGCTTTCAACGATTTTATAGAGTTTATCTCCGCGACGGAGGAGGATACCACCGGTTTTTATCGAACAATATACGCCTTGCGGGGCGCTGTCGGCGGGTTTTTCCGCCACGTAGACCTCGACCGCGGCAATCTCGGCAGCACCGGTGGTTTCGCCCAGCACCACCACATCGCTACCGCTCTCGAGCGGCGATGCCTCGACGAGTATCTCGGCCACTCCAATCTTTCGGAAGAAATTCGTCACCTTGCCCACATAGACTTTGCGCCGTGTAGCCGACGAGCCGTAACTGCGCGTAAGTTCGGGCACCGGCTCCCCGAGGTAGTAGCCGCCCCAGAATCCGCGGTTGAACACCTCCGCAAGGCGTACCATCCACCCGTCGATGCGCTCCTGCGTGAAACCGTCGCCATCGCTTTCGCAGATCGCTCTCACCGCCTGGTCGTAGACCTCGACGACACGCTTGACATACTCGGCCGAGCGCGCCCGCCCCTCGATCTTGAGCACCCGCACCCCTGCGCCGATCATGCGGTCGAGGAACGGCAGTGTGCAGAGGTCTTTGGGCGAGAGGAGGCGGTTGTTTTCGACTAAAATCTCGTTGCCCGTTTCGGGATCGTGCAACGTCCATCCCCGGCGGCAGAGCTGCATGCACGCCCCGCGGTTGGCGGCGTTGCCGTTGTCGTGTAGGCTTAGGTAGCACTTGCCCGACACCGCCATGCAGAGCGCGCCGTGGGCAAACATCTCTATCTTGACGAGTTCGCCCCCGGGGCCGCGAATATCCCTGCGCTCGATGGCGCGACCGATCTCGGCCACCTGGTCGAGATTCAGTTCGCGCGCGAGTACAATGGTGTCGGCAAACCGGGAGTAGAATCGCACGGAGTCGATGTTGGAGATGTTGAGTTGTGTCGATATGTGCACATCCATGCCGCCTTCGCGGGCGAACATTATTACCGACTGGTCGGAGGCTATGACGGCGTCGACTCCCACGGCGGTGGCACGTTCGATGACGCGGTGCATGAGCTGCATCTCGTCGTCGTAAATGACGGTGTTGAGCGTCACGTAGCTCTTGGCACCGCGCGCACGGGCCCGGCGGACTATCTCGCCCATGTCGTCGAGCGAAAAGTTGGCCGACGAACGTGCCCGCATGTTGAGCCCCTCGACCCCGAAATAGATCGAATCGGCCCCGGCGTCGAGCGCTGCCGCCAGCGCCTCCCATGATCCCACGGGGGCCATTATTTCTATATCTTTGCGTGTCAACATATCATTAAATCTAAGTGCCAAATACCCTCCAGCCTTTCGCCGCGGCGATGGAGGCATCGGCTGCCGCAGTTCCCGGATTGCCATCGTACCATACCTCGCGATACTTCCCTTCTTCGTTTATTGCGGGCAGTTTCGAAAGTATCGCGCTTATGGCATGAGCGTCCAGTTTGTTGCCGGAGCAGACCAGGCTGGTGAGCTCGGGAAAAACACTCACGCCGAGCGAGGTGATTTGATTATGGTTGCAAGACAGCTCTGTCAGTGCGATGTTTTTACTCACATCGAGCGTGGTGAGTGCATTGACTGCGCATTCCAGGACCGTCAGTGCGGGATTACCGCTCACATCGAGCTCCGTGAGTGAATTGGCACTGCAGTTTAATTCGACAAGTTCGGGATTTCCGCTCACGTCGAGTGCGGTAAGACGATTTTCGTAGCAATACAACTCTGTCAATGCACTGTTTTTGCTCACGTCGAGCGAGGTGAGGTGATTATAGGTGCAGTCGAGATATTTCAACGCTGTTATCCCGTTCAGGCACAGTTCAGTTGCTTGGAACCCGAAGATGTCCAGTCCGGTGAAGTCGCCGGTAATAACGATGGTTTTTATATTGTAATCGGGCGCGTAGGTATGCGAAAAGCGGTCAAGTATAAAGTCGCCGAGAAGATCTAAATCGCGCGGCCTGACCGTCACAGGCTCCGAACCGTCGCCCCAGTCGATGACTATCTCGCCACGACCGGCTAGTCCGATCTCGATTTCGTTCGCAATATCGGTGGTGATCTCGACCGTGGGCAACGAACTCATCCCGGTCTGTTCCGGCCTTTGTGCGCCGCAACAGATCAGTGCAATGAGGGTCGAAATGAGGATCGTGTGTTTCATGGCCTGTCAAAATATGTCGGTTCTGCAAAGTTCGCACGGTGCAAGGACAGCGGTCTACTTAGTCCGGCCTAGCTGGCCGAGGGCGAAGGCTTTGAACTCCTCGATGCGGGGTGGGGAGACAGAACCAGCGAGGGCGTCGAGCGCGGTGGCCGCCTCGGTGAAACGGCGCGTGATCTCCTCCTCTACCGCGGCCCGCACTCCGTAGCGTTCGTAGAGCGCCAACACCCGTGCGATCTTCTCCGCGTTGTCGTAGCGCAGGTCTTTGTGGATCATCGCCAGTTCGGCCCGGTCGTCGGGCGATGCCGCGGCCAGGGCTTTCATCTTCAGGAAGGTCTTCTTACCCTCAAGTATGTCGCCGCCTACAGCCTTGCCCAACCGCTCGTCGCCGAAGCTGTCGAGCAGGTCATCCTGCATCTGGAAAGCGACGCCGAACTGCAACGCGAACTCACGCAGGCACGCCATGTCACTTTCCGAAGCGCCCCCGATCACGGCTCCCATCGCCACGGCCCCCACGAAGAGCGCCGCCGTTTTGAGTTCGATCATCGTGGTGTGCTCGGCGACGGTGATTCGTTCGCGCGCCTCGAAGTCCATGTCGAGCTGCTGCCCCTCGCACACCTTCACAGCGGCCTCGTTGAAGCTACCGATCACGGCGGAAAGCAGCGCGGGAGCCGACCGTGCGAGCTCGCGGTAGGAGTATATCATCAGCGAGTCGCCCGACAGAGTGGCCGTGTTGGCCCCCCACCTGCGGAACACCGACTCGCGGCCGCGCCGGGTCGGGGCGTTGTCCATGATGTCGTCGTGGATGAGGGTGAAGTTGTGGAACATCTCGATGGCGGCGGCGGCGGGAAGCGCCCCGCTAACGTCGTCGTGCCACAGTCCACACGCACCCAACACGAACAGCGGACGAAGGCGTTTGCCTCCGTCGGCCATC
>DBDQ01000119.1:0-162 GCA_002293665.1 Alistipes sp. UBA928
GTGATCCACCGGGTTCATCACGACACCGCGGTTGCGCGGACGGCGGCCCAAGTGGCGCCTGCGACCCGCTTTACCGTGCTGTTCGAGGTTATGATCCACATTGGATACCACCCCGACTGTTGCACGACAGGCCACCAGTACCATGCGGGTTTCGCCCGAAGG
>DBDQ01000119.1:201-453 GCA_002293665.1 Alistipes sp. UBA928
CCGGGGTAGAGTTCGATGTTGTGAACGACCGTACCGAGGGGCACTTCGGCCAGCGGCAGGGAGTTGCCCACTTCGGGGGCCACACCGGAGCCGCTCACCAACGTCTGACCCACTTCGAGCCCGTTAGGGGCGATGATGTAGGTCTTCGTGCCGTCGGCGTACACGAGCAGCGCGATGCGTGCCGTGCGGTTGGGGTCGTACTCTATCGTCTTCACGACCGCGGGCATACCGTCCTTGGCCCTCTTGAAGTCG
>DBDQ01000119.1:634-3426 GCA_002293665.1 Alistipes sp. UBA928
CTGTAAAAATCTATCGTATCGCCCTGTTTGAGGGTAACTATCGCTTTTTTGACGTGGTTCGTGCGGCCCACCATCAACCCGGCTTTCGTGTATCGTCTCTTGGCCTTACCCATGTAGATCATGGTGTTGACGTCGGTGACGTTCACTCCGTAGGTCTTTTCGACGGCGGCTTTGATCTGGCCCTTGTCGGCATCCCTGGCAACGACAAATCCGTAGCGGCTCAGTTTTTCGCTCTGTGCCGTCATCTTCTCGGTGAGAATCGGTTTCAAAATGATATTTTCCATAGTCGTCTTTGCCTTATTTAAGCCAACAATTCATTGAGTATCCCCACCGAACCTTCGCTCACGAGCAGAGTCTGCGCGTTCATCAGTTCGTAGGTGTTCACGTTCTGCGCGATCACGACCTTGGCATTGGGAATATTGCGCACGCTCAGCGACACGTTGGTGTTCGCCTCGGGTACCAACACCAGCACCTTTTTGTCGTTCATGCCCAGTGCGTTCATTACCGCCAGGAACGATTTGGTCTTGGGAGCCTCGAACGACAGTCCGTCGATCACCGTGATCGCGCCGCCCTTAGCCTTGTAGGTGAGTGCACTGCGACGTGCCAGAGCCTTGAGTTTTTTGTTGAGTTTAAAACTGTAGTCCCTCGGCTGGGGCCCGAACACGCGACCTCCGCCGTGGNNGCCGTGGAACAGCGGGTTTTTGATGCCGCCGGCACGTGCGCCTCCGGTACCTTTCTGACGTTTGAGTTTCTTGGTCGAACCGGCAACCTCGTTGCGCTGTTTCGATTTGTGGGTACCCTGCCTCTGCGCCGCCAGATACTGTTTGACGTCGAGCCAAATGGCGTGGTCGTTGGGTTCTATACCGAAGACCGCATCGGCAAGTGTCACGCTCGCGCCTGTCTCTTTACCCTGAATATCATGTACTTTCAATTCCATAGCCTCAGTCTTCGATTATAAGATATGCACCTTTGGGCCCCGGCACCGAACCTTTCACAAGGATCAGATTGTTCTCGGGGATCAATTTCAAAATTTTGAGATTACTGACGGTAACTCTGTCGCCACCTGTTTGTCCGGGAAGTTTTTTCCCTTTGAACACCCTTGAGGGGTACGACGACGCGCCGAGCGAACCTGGCTTGCGTTGCCTGTTGTGCTGGCCGTGGGTTTGACCGCCCACACCGCCGAAACCGTGGCGTTTCACCACGCCCTGAAACCCTTTACCTTTCGAGATGCCGGTGATGTCGAGCCAGTCGCCATCCACCAGATCTTCCACGGTCACGGTGTCCCCGAGGTTCAATTCGCGTCCCTCTTTGCCTTCCCAGTCGCGGAACTCGGCGAGTTTGCGTTTGGGAGTGGCTCCGGCTTTCTTCAAGTGGCCGAGGAGCGCCTGGCTGGCGTGCTTTTCAGTAGTATCGTCATAGGCAAGCTGCACTGCTGCGTAACCGTCTTTCTCGACGGTCTTCACTTGCGTGACTACACACGGACCAGCCTCGATTACGGTGCACGGCACGTTCTTGCCGTCGGCCCCGTAGACGGAAGTCATTCCGATCTTTTTTCCAATTAGTCCTGACATTGTTTTGTGTTGTTGTTAATTTTCTTTTATATGGTGCCAGCGGGACGGCCCTTTCCGACCACCCAATAACACCCGCTACTTTGTCCGATAACCGCTATCAGACTTTGATTTCTACCTCCACCCCGCTGGGCAACTCCAGTTTCATCAGCGCGTCGATCGTTTTCGAGGTCGACGAATAGATGTCGAGAATGCGTTTAAAGGTGCAGAGTTGGAACTGTTCCCTCGCCTTTTTGTTGACAAAGGTCGAGCGGTTGACGGTGAAGNNCAGGGGCACCGGGCCGCTGACTACTGCTCCCGATCCTTTCACCGTTTTGATGATCTTCTCGGCCGACTTGTCAACCAAGTTGTGATCGAACGATTTAAGCTTAATTCTAATTTTTTGGCTCATATCTGTTATTATTCTTTATTCCTTAATAACTATTCGTCATCACCACCCCGGCGGCGACCTGCGGATTTCTCGATAATATCCTTGGCGATATTTGCCGGTACCTCCTCATACGACGACAGTTCCATCGACGAGGTGGCGCGACCCGAGGAGAGCGTCCTCAGCACCGTGACATAACCGAACATTTCCGAGAGAGGCACCTTGGCCTTCACCAGACGCGCGTTGCCCTTCTGATCCATGCCCTGCACCTGACCACGACGCTTGGTGAGGTCGCCTATGATGTCGCCCATGTTCTCTTCGGGCGTCACCACTTCGACGGCCATAACGGGCTCCATAATCACGCTGCCGGCTTTGGGCGCCGCGTGGCGGAAACCGTTTCTTGCCGCGATCTCGAACGACAACTGGTCGGAGTCGACCGGGTGGAACGAACCGTCGATCAGTCTCACCTTCATGGTGTCCACGTGGTATCCCGCGAGGGCGCCGTTGGTCATGGCCGAGGCGAAACCTTTCTGCACGGCGGGGATGAACTCCTTGGGAATGTTACCGCCCTTCACTTCGTCCACGAACTGCAGACCTTCGCCTTCGAACGTAGCGTCCGCCGGCCCGATTTCGAAGATGATGTCGGCAAACTTACCGCGACCACCGGTCTGTTTCTTGAACACTTCGCGATGCTGTACGGGCTTGGTGAGAGCCTCCTTATAGTTGACCTGGGGTGCACCCTGGTTGATCTCCACGCCGAACTCGCGTTTGAGCCTGTCGACGATGATCTCGAGGTGCAACTCGCCCATACCACTGATGATGGTCTGCCCGCTGTCCTCGTCCGTGCGAACGGTGAA
>DBDQ01000119.1:3446-4081 GCA_002293665.1 Alistipes sp. UBA928
GGCTCCACCGCCAGCCCGATAACGGGAGCGGGGAAGGTCATTGATTCTAGCACGATCGGAGCTTTTTCGTCGCACAGCGTGTCGCCCGTGCGAACGTCCTTAAAGCCCACGACGGCGGCGATGTCGCCCGCGCCCACTACTTCGATGGGGTTCTGCTTGTTGNNATAGATGCGGCTGATACGTTCCTTTTTGTCCGACCGCGAGTTATAGACATACGACCCGGCGTCGAGCTTGCCCGAGTAGACGCGGATGAACGCCAGTCGGCCCACGAACGGGTCGGTGGCGATCTTAAACGCCAGCGCCGCAAACGGATCCTTCTCGGTCGGATGACGTTCGAGCTCCTTGCCGCTGCGCGGATCGGTACCCACGATAGCCTCCACATCGAGAGGCGAGGGGAGGAAAGCCACGATGTAGTCGAGCAACAACTGCACACCCTTGTTCTTGAACGAGCTGCCGCACAGCATAGGCACGATCACCATCTCCATGGTGGCCTTGCGAATGGCGGCTATCAGTTCGTCGGGGGTGATGCTGTCGGGATCGTCGAAAAATTTCTCCATCAGAGCCTCGTCCACGCTGGCGACCTCTTCGATGAGTTTGTTCCTCCATTCGGTGGCCTCGGCCTTCATCGACTCGGG
>DBDQ01000119.1:4109-4289 GCA_002293665.1 Alistipes sp. UBA928
GTCTACCAACCCTTCGAACTCGTGCTCGTGGCCGATGGGCAACACAACCGGCAGAGCGGTTGCGCCCAGTTTTTCTTTCACTTCGGCGCATACACCGAGGAAGTCACTCCCCGTGCGGTCCATTTTGTTGACATATCCGATACGCGGCACCTTGTACTTGTCGGCCTGACGCCAAACGGT
>DBDQ01000112.1:0-160 GCA_002293665.1 Alistipes sp. UBA928
CTTCTTCATCTCGCCGCCATACCAGGTACCGCCGATGATCTGCACCTTTTCGGTGAGGTTGAACATAACGAACACCTCGCTGTTGAGGCCCTGTTCTTTCCACTGGGGATTGGTGACCTTCGAGCCGTTGAGAACAACGAAATCGGGCTCGCCGTAGTTT
>DBDQ01000112.1:207-4798 GCA_002293665.1 Alistipes sp. UBA928
GGTGTCCTTGTTGGTGCCGCAGAATGTGTCGACCACGTAGAGTTTTTTGCCGCTCAGCTCTTTCTGTACGAGGGCTTTGCAGTGGTTCCAGGTGTCGGTCGAGACCGGCTTGTTGATCGTGCCGTCCCACCAGATGTGCTGATCGCTGGTGGCGTCTTTCACGATGTAACGGTCTTTGGGCGAGCGGCCGGTGAAGATACCGGTTTTGACGGAGACTGCGCCGGTTGTGGTTTCGACGCCAACTTCGAACCCCTGGTTTTTGGGGTCTACCTCGGCTTTGTAGAGTTCCTCGTATGAGGGGTTGTGGATTACTTCGACGGCGCCTGTGATGCCGTACTTGCTTAAATCGATCGTTGCCATAATTACCTGATTTATTTTGAGTTATACTTGTTGCCCGGTCGATGGCGACGCATTGGTGGCGTCGGCGCCGCAAAGATAACGAATTTTTGGAGTGTTATCCAAATAACAACACGTTTTTTAAGATTTTTTAATAATTTTGTGAAGACTATGGCGGGGCTCTACATACATATCCCTTTCTGCGGACGGCGGTGCGGCTATTGCGATTTTTATTCGACCACTTTGGCTACTGCCGCCTCACTCTCTCGGAACGAGGGTACCCTTCCTTCGCAAGGAGAAGAATTTCTGCGTGTGGTGAAACGGGAGATGACCGCGCGGCGTGATCTCTTCGTGCGCAGCCAACTCTTTACTGTCTACATCGGCGGCGGGACACCGTCGCTGCTTGCGCCCGGGGATTTGCAGTCGCTGCTTGACCACGCCGCCACACTGTGGGACTGCACCGCCCTCAGGGAAGTCTCCCTCGAGGCCAATCCCGAAGACCTTACCGACGATTACATCGCCCGACTCACCGGAACGGGATTCGGCAGGCTGAGCATAGGCGTACAGAGTTTCGACGACGGGCTGCTGCGGCTAATGAACCGTCGTCATGACGCCGCGCGGGCAAAAAGCGCGGTGCGGGCGGCGCAAAGAGCGGGGTTCGACAACATCTCCATAGACCTGATCTACGGTATCCCCGGCATGACGGACGCTCAGTGGGAGCACTCGCTCGACGAGGCGGTCGCTCTCGGGGTGCAACACATATCGGCCTACCATCTCACGATCGAACCCGGCACGCCGTTTGGGCGGAAAGGCCTTGAAGAGATACCCGAAGAGGTGAGCGAGCGTCAGTTCGCCACACTGCGGCACCGGCTCGGCGAGGCGGGATTCGAACACTACGAAATATCGAACTTCGCGCTACCCGGACTCCGCGCGGTGCACAACGGCGCCTACTGGAGCGGCGAGCCCTATTTGGGAGTCGGCCCTTCGGCACACTCTTTCGACGGGGAGCGGCGGCGGGAGTGGGTCGTGGCCGATCTCGGGAAATACACTTCCGGCCCAATTTACGAGGGCGAGACGCTCACCGACCGGGAGCTCGCGAACGAGCGCATAATGACGGGACTGAGAACCGCCGAAGGGGTCGCCGCCGCGGTGCTCACGGGGGCGGAAAAGACCGTGGAACGTTTCCTGAGCGAGGGGCTGTTAGTGCGAAAGAACGGCCACATCGCCATCCCGCCCGAGAGATGGCTGCTCTCCGACCACATCATCGGAGCGCTGTTTGAGGCCGATTGAGTAATGTAACAAAAAATTAATTTTTAAAATATTTTAAAAATTAATTTTTTCTTTGTACCTTTGCAGCGTCCAAAGGTACCGAAACCAAATTACATAAAATAATCACATGACTAAGACCAAACACAAAGAGCTCACCGGACTGGATTACCTGTTCGAGGTGAGTTGGGAGGTGTGCAACAAGGTGGGAGGTATCCACACCGTGGTTGCCACCAAGGCTCTCGTTGCAAATAGCGCCCTCGACGGAGGTTACATATTGATAGGACCCGACATCCACCGTGAAGGGGACAATCCGGAATTTGCCGAAGACCCCGAACTGCTGCGCGAATGGCGTCAGCAGATGTACCACGAGGGGATACGCATAAAGGTGGGCCGCTGGAAGGTCGAGGGCGAACCCCTCGTCGTGCTGGTCGACTTCACCTCGCTGTTCGCCAAAAAGGACGACGTGCTCAAGTACCTGTGGGAGACCTACAAAGTGGACAGCATCAGCGGCCAGTGGGACTACATAGAACCGGTGCTGTTCGGCCATGCCGCGGGGCTCGTCATAGAGAGTTATGTGACCAACTTCTGCAAGCCCACCGACACCGTTGCCGCGCATTTTCACGAGTGGATGACCTCCTCCGGGGGTCTCTACCTGCGCAAGCACGCGCCGAGGGTGGCCACTCTCTTCACGACCCACGCCACGGTGATGGGCCGCTCGCTGGCGGGCAACGGATTCCCCCTGTACGGCGATCTGGAGAGCTTCAACGCCGACGAGATGGCGCGCCGGTTCAACGTTGTGGCCAAACACTCGCTCGAAAAGACCGCCGCCACATTCAGCGACGCGTTCCTGACGGTGAGCGACATTACGGCCGCCGAGTGTAAATATCTGCTCGGGCGCGAGGTCGATCTGGTGACCCCCAACGGTTTCGAGAACGACTTTGTGTGGAAAGGGGCGGAGTTCGACGCCAAGAGGGCTGCGGCCCGGACGGCAATGATCTCTGTGGCCGAGGCGTGCTACGGATACAAATACGCGAACGAACCCCTAATAGTGGGTACCAGCGGAAGGTACGAGTACAAGAACAAGGGGCTCGACGTATTCCTCGAGTCGCTCAAAAAGCTCGCCGTCGAGCGATCCGACAGAGAGATACTCGCCTACATCACCGTACCGGCGGGTAACGACGGCCCCCGGCGCGATCTGGCGGCACATTTGGCCGACTCCTCGCAGCCCGTCGACGGCAACGCACTCAAATACTCGACCCACTATCTGACCCACCAGGAGTGGGATCCGATCGTGAACTCGATGTCGGGCAGCGTACTGCTCGATCCCGCGAGCCGGGTGAAGGTGATATTTGTGCCGACATATCTCGACGGTGCCGACGGCATCTTCAATATGCACTACTACGAGTTGCTGGCTGGGATGGACATCACGGTTTACGCGTCGTACTACGAACCGTGGGGCTACACTCCGCTCGAAAGCGTCGCCTTCTCTGTGCCGACACTCACCACCACCCTCGCCGGATTCGGCGCGTGGGCAAAAAAAGAGGTTCCGGCCGGTTGCGAGGGAGTGCGCGTGGTGGTGCGCACCGACGACAACGACGAGGAGGCCGCGCGCGAAATAGCCGCACAGATAAACGCCTTTGCGACAAAAACGCTCCAGGAAGTGACGGATGCCCGGCAGGCGGCTCGCCTGTTGGCCGACAAGGCCGAGTGGGAGAAGTTTTTTGCCTTCTACGCCGAAGGGTATCGCATCGCGTGCGAGAACGCTACGGCAAGGCTGGGGCGCGACGACTCCGGATCGTGGGATCCGCAGAAAGTCACCGTCCACCGTCCTTGGGATATGGCGTCGCCCACCTGGACGCGCCTGATGGTCGAAAAGAACCTGCCGCCGAGGCTGCGTGCGCTCGAGGCGCTGTCGCGCAACCTGTGGTGGTCGTGGACGACGGACGTACACGAACTGTTCATGTACATCGACCCCACACTGTGGATCGACACGGGCCGCAATCCGATAGAGTTCCTCGACAGACTGAGCTACGGTCGGTTCGTGGAGCTCGAGAAAGACAAGGATTTCCTGAAGAAACTCGACGCGACCTACGCGCTGTTCGAGACCTACATGGCCGAAAAGAAGAACCAAAAGGGGGCGTCGGTCGCCTACTTCAGCATGGAGTACGGGCTGCACGCCTCGCTGAAGATATACTCGGGTGGCCTCGGTATTCTGGCAGGCGACTACCTCAAGGAGGCGAGCGACCGCAACGTACCGATGGTGGCGGTTGGATTGCTGTACAGATACGGCTACTTTACACAAAAACTCTCCACCGCCGGGGCGCAGGAGGCGACATACGAGGCGCAGAACTTCTTCAAACTCCCGATCTCTCCCGTGAGAGACACCAAGGGGGGCTGGGTGAGCGTTCAGGTCGCCATGCCGGGCCGCACCGTCACGGCGAGGGTATGGAAATGCGAGGTGGGTCGCACAGACCTCTACCTGCTCGACACCGACCACGAACACAACCTCGACGAAGACCGCTCGATAACGCACTACCTCTACGGTGGAAGTTGGGAGAACCGCCTCAAGCAGGAGATGCTGCTGGGCTCTGGGCGGCATCCGCACCCTCAACGCTCTCGGCATTCATCAGCAGGTGTATCACTGCAACGAGGGCCACGCGGCGTTCATAGGCATCGAGCGTATGAAAAACTTCGTGCAGGACGAGGGGCTGTCGTTCGACGAGGCCTACGAAGTGGTTCGCAGCGGATCGCTTTTCACAACACATACCCCTGTTCCGGCGGGTCACGACGCGTTCGACGAGTCGATGATGAGGCAATACATGAGCCATTACGCCGATATCCTCGGTGTGTCGTGGGAACGTTTCATGGATTTGGGACGCACCATAGCGGGCAACCACGACGAGAAATTCTCGATGAGCGCTCTTGCTTGTCGACTGTCTCAGGAGGTGAACGGGGTGAGCTGGCTGCACGGCGAGGTGTCGAAAGA
>DBDQ01000112.1:4918-5426 GCA_002293665.1 Alistipes sp. UBA928
GCGTGGCAGAAGATCAAAACGATCGACGACAAACGCCTGTGGAACGAACGCATCGTGCTTAAGGAACGCCTCACCAAAACGATCGACGCCCGAGTGGCCGATCCGGCGCAGGCACGTTACGACAATCCCGGCCACGTAGTGAAGGTGCGCGAAATGCTCGAAAAAGAGGTGCTGACGATAGGGTTCGCCCGCCGGTTCGCAACCTACAAGCGTGCCCACCTGCTGTTCCGCAACCTCGAAAGGCTCGAGGCGATAGTCAACGACAAGGAACGCCCGGTTCGCTTCGTGTTTGCGGGCAAGGCACACCCGAACGACCGTCCGGGGCAGGATCTGATAAAACGCATCGTCGAGGTGTCGAACATGCCGCANNCCTGCAAAACTACGACATGGAGCTGGCACGACGGCTCGTGCAGGGTGTCGACGTGTGGTTGAACACTCCCACGCGCCCCTTGGAAGCGAGCGGCACGAGCGGCGAAAAGTGTGTGATGAACGGCGTGATGCAGTTCTC
>DBDQ01000055.1 GCA_002293665.1 Alistipes sp. UBA928
AGAGCCCGCGCTCGGCGCACACCTGTCCAACCGTCTTTTCACCGAACCCCAATCCGATACCCAAACATGGCAAAACATACAGCAGTCCCCTGTTGGTCATCACGAGGTCGGCCATCCTCGTGTTTTCGGAAAAAAGAAATTCGTTCATATCATCAGTTTATGGTGTCGCAAATACTATGACTTTTGACGCAAACACCCCGCCGTGCCGGTAAACCTGCTTAAATCGTAATATATCATGAAGACGGGAATACGAATGGAGGACAGATTCAAATCGCTTTTTTCGGCGGGAATAAAAAATCTTGATTAATGTCAAGCTTTGTGACGATAGTTATTAGTTTCTTTGCGTCGGCCCAAAACTTTGAGTGAGAAAAATTGATTGCAACACGAATAAATATTAACCCAATCTGCCAGATTCCTTGTTATGTTATCCCGGGCAACCGTGCCGTAGCGATAAAAAAACCCTTATTAAATAAATTAAAAATCAGATGAAAAAATTAATGGTAATCGCATCCGCAGCCGCCGTATTGCTGGCCGGATGCAACTTGGAACAGAACGGCGGGACACCGAACGGTGAACGAGCAGTAAGGATCACTATCTCCCAGAAGGATACCAACACCAGGGGCGTTGGTGGTAAGGTCTCCAACAACACCCCCGTAACTTTCAACGACGGGCTCTTGCTCTTCGCCGACGCGAACAACGACATCACCATGATTGTTCAGGTGACCGACGACGACGCAGGTTTCGCAGGCTCATCGGTTGGTAAGGAGAAGCTCGACGGCGGTGTTTGGATTACAGGTGTTCCCGACGTTTCGACGCAGGTCTTCTTCGTGGGTAATCCTCCGACCGGCACAAAAGACGCCGCCAAGTTGGGCGCGGATGTAGCCGACCTCGAACTTACCGTGTCGAGTCAGTACGACGGCGGCGGCGTGGGCAAGGTCACCCTGTGGGGCGGCAAGGCTCTGGGACGTCGCACGGGTACCGGCCCCGACGGGTCGAGTGCCGGTACGAGCGACTTCGAGGCTTCGTTCGACGTCAAGGCGGTGGTGACCCGTCTGGAGATTGGCGCGATTACAGGCATCCACAGCACGGGGAAAAGTCTCACCTACAAAATCGAAGGTATCTTCGTCGACAAGTATTACGACGCGATGAAGGCCAACGGTACTGCCATCACCACCGCGGGCAGCCTGAAAGAGAACGGCGCGGCGATGTCGATGTACGCCCCCGACGGTAACGACGGCAAAACCCCTGCGTTGAACAGCAGCTACACCGCCGCAATGTCGGGCGTGGTTTACGACTGGGACACCACCACCGGATTGGCGACCGAAGCCGCGACCGCTCCCGCGGGTGGCAAAGTGTGGGCCTATAACCTGCTCGCTCCTGCCTCGTCGGGACAGACCATGCCGAAAATTCTCGTCCGCATCGGGGATGTGGAGGTCGACGGCACGGAGTGGCCCGGGCCCCACTTTTTGACCATCTCCAAGTTTTACAGCGACCCGGGTACGAATCAAATACCCATCACCGCTCTTGAACCGGGACACATCTACACGATTTCCAATCTGAAGTTCAAGGATACCGACCTGTCGCCAGTGCCCTATGCGAGCAGCCACAGCGCCCACGTGACGGTGAAGATGCTTCCGTGGGAGAGCACCGAAGTCGGCTACGACATCAACTGATAAAAAGTGCGGCACCCGGTGTCGCTACCCTTTCCCGTCGGGACTTGACCGCCCCGGCGGGAGCTATGGACAGATTTCTGAAATGTATTTTGGTACTCGCGCCGTTAGCATGGTCATTGGCGTGCTGTAAGGCCGACGGCCCCGAGCCGTCGCCGCGTAACGTGTGGTTCGATTTCGGTTTGACGGGCGGTGGCCGTTTCGAGGGGAGTGTATCGACCGTCGAGGTGGGAGTGTTCGACGGCGAGGGTAATTACCTCGCAACCGAACGTGTCGGGGCGGAGGATATGGCCGACCGCAAGGGTATCGGCATGAAGCTCGCTCCGGGCGATTACCGCCTCGTGTTCTGGGGTAACATGAACGGCTCCACGACGGTTACCGACCGGGTGCTGTATGCGCCCGCGGAGGGCGATGCCGACCCGCTCTTTTACGCACCGAGCGTAAACCCGAACACTACCCGCGCCGATGGTTCCGATACCTCTGTCGCCGAACCTTATTACGAATTGACGGTAACCGGAGGGAAGGACTTCTCCGACCACGTGGAGTTCCGAACCGCCCACCGCGAGCTGACGCTCTACGTCGGCGGCTTGGATAAGACCGTGTTGCCGAAGATGTATCTGACCGGAATACCGGCGGGTCTCGAATACTTCGGGGCCGCCCCGCACGGAGGGACTGTGACCCTCTCGCGCCTCACGGAGAGCGTCGAAAGGGATGGCGTGCGCTACGCCGCGGCGATGTTCCGCACCATGAGGTTCGACAACGCGGAGGATGTCGCGGTGAGGGTCGATGCGCCCGACGGTACGGAGTTGTTCCGTTCGTCGCTGGCCGACCTGCTCGGCAAAGCGGGTCTGGCCGACAACCCCGAAACGGATATAGCGCTTGTGCTGAACTTCCTGCCGACAGACGATGAACAGGGCGGCAACGCGAACGTCTCCATCACCCTGCCCACGTGGGAGGGAGGAGCCATTGGAGTAGGAATTAATGAATAAATTATGAATATGGCATTTGTTAAATGGAGATTGTCGTTGGTGTCGCTGCTGATAGCCGCCACGCTGACAGGATGTATGGTAGGCGAGCATGAGCTCGGCGGTCAAGGGTCGAACACAGTTCGCTTCTCCCTCTCTGTGCCCGGCGTGGCGGTGCCTCGTCGGGGCGCAACGCGCTCGCTGACCGAAGCGCAGGAACAGGCGGTGGAGGATGTGGAGATTCTGGTATTCGACACCGAGGGCGAGAACGCGGGGAAACTCCACGCGCGCAAGAAGGCGACCAAAGTCACCGGCACCACCTTCGAGGTGGAGATGCCCGAGGGAACATACGACCTTATGGTGCTGGCCAACGCCTCGGCCATCGTGGACGCGGCGGGGCTGGCTCCCAAGGGCACCACGTGGGACGTGGCGACGGCGGCGATGACCCATGCCGCGACGGGTAAATGGACGGCCCCGACCGTGCCGATGTTCGGTTACCTCAAAGGCCGAACAATCGACGGGACGACCTCGCTCACCGGCGACGACGCGATAGACATGCACCGCATGTTG
>DBDQ01000012.1 GCA_002293665.1 Alistipes sp. UBA928
ATCAGGGTAACGGGCGAGGTAACGACAGCGAAACTGGATGTGCTGCGCCGCGCAGACGCTATTGTTTGTCAGGAGGTTGAACGCTCAATGCGACGAGACCGGCGCCCGCAGCAATATTTCGCGGTGTTGGCCGACGTGCGCTCGGTCGGCGTGAAGGGCGACCACCGCACCTACGATCGCGTTGTGGCGGTTCGCGCCGTCTCGACCGATGACTTTATGACATGCGAATACTCTCCCCTGCCCCATAAAACCCTCGGCCGGATCGCTTCGCGGATCACGGGTGAGATCAGGAATGTAAGCCGCGTCGTCTACGACATCACAGGAAAGCCTCCCGCCACGGTCGAGTGGGAGTAATTTTGTGATCATAGCGGCGATTCTGCTTTTATTACTCAAACACAACGGTACGGTTGCCATAAGCCAACACGCGGTGGTCGAGGATTTTGGAAACGGCGCGCGACAGCACGATCTTCTCCAGGTCCTGCCCCTTGCGCACGAGCCTGTCGACCGTGTCTTTGTGAGTGATCTGCACCACATCCTGTTCTATAATAGGCCCCTCATCGAGGGCGGCTGTAACGAAGTGGCTCGTCGCGCCTATCAGTTTCACCCCGCGCGCATGCGCCGCATGGTAGGGCCTCGCCCCCATGAATGCGGGCAGAAAGGAGTGATGGATGTTGACTACGGGATGGGGGTATCGTTGAATGAAGTCGTCGGATAGAACCTGCATGTAGCGCGCCAGCACCACCATGTCGATGCCGTACCCGGCGAGCAGGGCCAACACGGCCTCCTCCTGACCCGCCTTGCTGTCGGGTGTGACGGGCAGGCAGCGGAACTCGACGCCAAAACGCCGCGCCACCTGTTCGAGGTCGGGGTGGTTGCTCACTATCAAAGGTATGTCGACCCGCCATTCACCGGCCGCCTGGCGCGCCAGCATGTCGTAGAGGCAGTGGGGCATTTTCGAAACAAAGATCGCCATGCGCGGCCGCTCATCGCTCAGATGCAGGGTGTAGCTCACACCGTGGCGGCTGCCAAACCGGCTCTCGAACCATCCGTCCAACTCGCCGCGCGGGATGGCAAATCCAGTCATGTCCCACTCCACGCGCATGAAAAACATGTTCTCCTCGTGGTTCACCCACTGGTCGAGGTGGAGGATGTTTCCCCCCGCCTCGTGTATTATTCCCGTCAGGCCCGCTACGAGACCCGGACGGTCGGGGCAGTGCATCGACAGGATAGCTGTGTAGTCTCTCATTTATTGTTATTGCACAGGGTCAGAAATTCGTCGAAAAGGTACTCGGTGTCGACCGGGCCGCTCGAAGCCTCGGGGTGGAACTGCACCGAGAAGAACGGCAGGGTGCGATGGCGAATACCCTCGCTCGTACCGTCGTTGAGGTTGGTAAAGGTGGCTTCCCAGTCGGCCGGCAGCGCGCTGGCGTCGACTGCGTAGCCATGGTTTTGCGACGTGATGAAGGCGTGGGGCGTGCCTTCGCGCAGTACGGGCTGGTTGTGGCTGCGGTGGCCATATTTCAGTTTGTAGGTGGAAATGCCCGCGGCGAGCGACAGCAACTGGTGGCCCAGACAGATGCCGAAGATCGGGCGGCCGATCGACATTGCCTTTTTCACGTGTTCCACCGTCGCGGCGCACATTGTCGGGTCGCCGGGGCCATTGCCGAGCATGAGGCCGTCGTAGTCCATCGCCGTGAAGTCGTGATCCCACGGCACGCGCACCACGGTGGCTCCGCGTGCGATGAGACAGCGGATTATGTTGTATTTGCATCCGCAGTCGACGAGTACTATGCGCGGCCCGTTGCCTTTACCGTAGTTAGTGACCTCGCGGCAGCTGACCTCGCCCACAGGGTGCTCGGGAGCCTGTTGCCTGTCGGCCGGCTCTGTCGCCCCCTCGATCTCCACGCGACCCGACATGACGCCGCGTTCGCGTATGATCTGTGTGATGCGGCGCGTGTCGACGCCGCTGATGGCCGGTACGTCGCTGCGCACAAGCCACTCGCCGAGGCTTTCGGCTGCGTTCCAGTGGCTGTATCCCGGCGTGTAGTCGGCCACTACCAGCGCGCGCGCCCAGATGCGGTCGGACTCAAAGAACCGTGGCAGACCCTCCTCGCTCACCTCAGTCGGCGGAACGCCGTAGTTGCCTATCATGGGCGACGTGGCCACCACTATCTGTCCACAGTACGACGGATCGGTGAGGCTCTCGGGATAGCCCGTCATGGCGGTGTTGAAAACCACCTCGCCGCCCACCGAGGCCGCCGCCCCGAATGAATATCCCTCAAATACCGATCCGTCCTCGAGGATCAACCTTGCTCTTCTTCTGTTCTCCATAACTATTCAACCTGCAAAGATAATTGAAAACGGTCGGCGATTATTACTGCTCGCGTGTGAATCGCGCACGGGCCGGGGCCTGATTGATAATTCACACCAAAATCGCCCCGGCGGCGTGAATTTATCGTCGCTCGCCGCAGGTGGGCAGATAATTTCTATTTCGCACGGCGGGCGAGCAGACGGTCGAGCGCCCAGATCGCGTAGCCGAGCACCGCCATGCCGAGCGTTATGAAGGCCACCCCGCGCATCATCGGGCCCCAGCCGCCCTGCACCGCCGGGTCGATGAATCCGTAGGGAAAACGGCTCCCCGTGGTGCCGATCGGGCCCGCGAAGGTCGACCTCACCAGAATGTAGCCGAAATAGCCGAGCGGCACCAACAACCAGCGCAGCGGATCGCCGGACCGGAACTTCCCTTTCGGGCTGAACAGCAGCCAATCGAGCACCACCATTGCCGGGCCCGTGTAGTGGAGCACCAGATTGTGGAAGTTGAAGAACTTCCCCTTCGCGATGTCGTCCGGAGCGAGCATCGTGGCGTAGACTATGCCGGTGACTGCGATGCAGAAGACGAACAGCCCTTCGAGCCGGGGGTGCCACGCGAAATCCTTTGCTCCGGCCCGCAGTGCGCGCTCCGAGGCATGGTGCGACGCGGCGAAGAACACACCACAGGCGATGTTGCTCAACAGCGTGTAGTAATTGAGAATATACCAGTCGGCGCGCCCCGCAAAGAAGCCGAGGTCGACAATGACGGCGGCGAAAGCAAGCCCTGCGAAAGCCCCTTTCCACGCGAGAGAGAATTTTAAGTTTTTTATTCGCATAATTTTTATGTACTTTTACGGTCTGAACCTCAAAAGTATTGATTAAATATGAAAAACTTCACATTCCAAAACACAACCAAACTTATTTTCGGCAAGGGTACGATCGAAAAACTGGCCAAAGAAATCCCCTCGAATGCACGCCTGATGGTCACTTTCGGCGGCGGCAGCGTCAAAAAGAACGGCGTGTACGAACAGGTGACGCGCGCACTGGCAGGCCGCGAGTTCGTCGAATTCTGGGGCATCGAACCCAATCCCCGTGTCGAAACATTGCGCCGCGCCGTGGCCCTCGGCAAGGAGAAGAACATCGACTATCTGCTCGCCGTGGGCGGTGGTTCGGTGGCCGACGGAACTAAACTTATCGCCGCCTCGATCCGTTGCGCCATCGACCCGTGGGAGATAGTGCTCGACGCCTCGAAGTCGAACGAGATACTCCCCTACGCCATCGTAATGACGTTGCCGGCCACGGGTTCGGAGATGAACCTCAACGCCGTGATCTCGAACGACGCGACCGACGAAAAATACGGTTTTGCCGTGAGCCACCATCCCGAGTTCTCGATACTCGATCCCGAAACTACCTTCTCGCTGCCCGACGAACAGATCGCCTATGGTATCTGCGACACCTACGTGCACGTGGCCGAACAGTATATGACCACCGCCGGACAGTCGCCGCTGATGGACAGGTGGGCCGAAGGGATACTCCTTACGCTGATCGAAACCGCACCCAAAATTCGTGCCAACAAACACGACTACAACGCGATGGCCGACTACATGCTCTCCGCGGCGATGGCGCTCAACGGCTACATCGGCCTGGGTGTGACGCAGGACTGGGCCACGCACGACATCGGCCACGAGTTGACCGCGCTGCACGGCATTTCGCACGGACAGACGCTGGCTATCGTGATGCCGGGTGTATGGCGAGTGATGAAGGCTCAAAAGATGTCTAAGTTGCTGCAATACGGCGAGAGAGTGTGGGGTATAGTGGACGGCACCGACGCCGAGCGCGCCGAATGGGCCATAGAGCATACCGAGAAGTTCTTCCGCTCGCTGGGTCTTGCAACCCGTCTGGCCGAACTCAACGTAGGCGAGAAGACCATAGCCGAGATCGAGCGCCGTTTCACCGAGCGCGGCAACGCATGTGGCGAAGGTCGTAATATCGACGGCAAAAAGACCGCCGAGATTCTTCGCGCCTGCGCCAAATAGGGACAACCACACGAGGAGTTGAAAAAAGCAGGACACATGCGTCCTGCTTTTTTAGCAATCTATACCGAGCTTCTTGAGGTCGGCTTTAAGTTGATCGTTGTTGTCGGTGAGGACGAGGAGCTTGTCGCCGAGCTTCAATAAAGTGCCGCCCGTGGGGACGAAGTATTCGTCCTTGCGTTTGACCATCACCACGAGTGTGCCCTCGGGAAGGGAGATGTCTTTGAGGTGCTGTCCCTTGGCGAGGAACGCCTCGCGCACCTCGATCTCCGACATGGCCGACTTAATCTTGTCCGGCAGGTCGATGCCGAAGTTGTCCTGCGGCAGCACTTTCGACAGCCCCAGCCGCTCGGCCATGAAGCTGACCGTGGAGCCTTGGATGACGAGCGACAGGATGGTGATGAAGAACACCACGTTGAAGATCAACTCGGCCACCACGGGCGAGAACCCGTCGGCCACGGCCACCAACGGATATGTGGCAAAGATTATCGGCACGGCGCCGCGCAGACCCACCCAGCTCACGTATCCGCGCGCCTTCCAAGTAAACCGGCGAAAAGGAGCCATGCAGGCCAGCACCGTGGCCGGACGCGCCACCACGATCATAAACAGCCCCACCATGACGCCGATCAGAGCCGTGCCCGTCGAAAATACCATGCGCGGACTCACCAACAGCCCCAGCGAGAGGAACATGATGATCTGGAACAGCCACGTGAAACCGTCGAGAAAGTTCGTAAGGGGTTTCTTGAACACCATCTTGCGGTTGCCTGCCACGAGACCAGCGATGTAGACCGCCAGATAGCCGTTGCCCTTGAGCATGTCGGTGAGCGCGAACACCATGAGCGCCATAGCCAGCAACAGTATGCCGTAGAGCGAAGTGTTGATCAGCCCTATGCGGTTGATAGTCCACACTATGAGTCGTCCGAGAAGGTAGCCCGCCGCCGCGCCCACACTCATCTGGAGCGCGAACTCACCCGCCGCATGCCACCAGTTGGGGCTCTCGCCCGGAGCCACCGTCACGAGACCCAGGAGCATCACGGTAAGGATGTAGGCCATCGGGTCGTTCGATCCACTCTCAAGCTCCAACAGCGGACGAAGGTTTTGGCGCAGTCCCTGTTTCTTGGATCGCAGTATGGAGAAGACCGACGCCGAATCGGTCGACGACATCACGGCCGCCATGAGCAGCGACTCAAGCAGCGACAGACGGATGGCGATCAGTCCCCAGTTGAACACAAGACTCGACACCAGCCAGATGAAGAGCCCGGTGAGCATAGCCGTCATCAACACCCCGCCCGTGGCGAGGATGATCCCCGGCCCCAGCACCGGACGGATCTCGCGGAACGAAGTCTCGAAACCACCCGAAAACAAGATTATGCAGAGCGCGACGGTGCCTATGGCCTGCGCCGCCTGGGCGTTGTCGAAATTGATCCACCCGAGGCCGTCGCTGCCGAAAAGCATGCCCACAACCAGGAACAGCAACAGCGACGGTACGCCGAAACGCGACGACGCCTTGCTGGCGAAGATGCTCACCACGAGCAGGATCGCCCCGGTGAGCATAGCCAGAGAGACTATCGAGACGGGTAGGTTTGAGAGCCAGTTCATTGAGGTATGAATATATAGGTTATCGTACCGGTGTGTCGTGCCGGAGCCGAGGTGTTGACGTCGAAACGCGAGCGGCGGGCGGCATCGAGCGCGGTCTCGTGCATGCAGAGGTTGTCGGTCGAGACGCTTTTGTCGACCGTGGCACCCACCACGTCGCCGTTATGGTTTACGGTGATCGCTACCGTCACCTCGCCCCCCGCCTCGCACCGATAGCCGGGATTATAAAGATATGCCGAGTATCGTGTGGGGTTTACGAGCGAGAAACGAATCTGCACCGTGCCGGTCGCCCTGGTGTCGGTTCTCGAATCGCGGTCGGCGTCACCTTCGTTGCCCTGCTCGTTCTCCATCGCCTCGATGCGGCGCAGACCCTCGTCCCAGGCGTTGCGGTTGCCACGCAGGTTTTCGTTGGTGCGGTCGACGGCGGAAGTGACGGCGCTCACGTCGGGTGCGCGTTCGGGGTCGGCCCCTTCGTTGCTCGCGGCGTTGCGAATGTGCCTGGCGTCGAGTTGGCTCTGGAGCATGCGGTTCTCGCGCTCGCGGCGGTCGATCTCGCGCTGAAGTTCCTCGGCGGTGCGAATGTCCACAAGGATACCGTCGGACGACTGCGGAGTGCGGATCACTATGCGCGAGCCGATAAAGAGTATGGCCATGACCATAGCCAACGCCACGATCGAAAAAACACCCGCCCGGTGGTCGTAGATCCACGTCACCGGATCGCGCCTGCGTCTCATGAAGGGCAGGATGAGTCTTTGTCTGCGATTCTGCATATTCCGGTTACAAAAGTAACATTTTAATTTGTATATTTGCACCATGTCGAAATCTACTGACGAAACCAAACCACGCAGCCGGTTCACCGCCCCGCTGTGGACGGTCGCGGCGATCGCGGCGGCGGGATTCGCACTGCAACTTGCGGGTGGAGGGTTCAATATTGCCGTACTGGCCCGGCCGGTCAACCTTTGGGCGGGCGGAGCGATAGTTCTCATAAGTGTGGCGGCGGGATTGAACGCCGGCAGCCGCGCGGTGCGGTGGTTCACCGGGGTACCGCTGGCCGTGTGTCTCATCGGGGCGTTGTGTGCGCTGGCTCTCATCATGGGTCTCACGCCGCAAGGTGCTGTTCCGGCGGGAGGACTGGCCGAGATGTCGGCGCGGCTGGGATTCAACGAGATGACTTCGTCGTGGCCCTTCGTGTTGCTCTATCTGACGCTCGTGGTGTCGTTGGGGTGTCTCGTGGCGCGGCGGTTGGCCGATTTCAGGCTCAGGGAGTGGGGATTTTATCTCAATCATATCGGGCTGCTGTTAGTGCTCTTCGCGGCGGGTTTGGGCCATGCCGATATTCAGCGATACATGATCAAGATGGACGAAGGCGCCACCGGGCAGATGGGCTACGACGCCACGACGGGACACCCGACCGGAGTTCCCGTAGCGGTGACGCTCCATGACTTCGAGATGGAGGAGTATCCCGCCGAATCGCCCGGAACGAAGGCTCAGCCGCGGCGTTTCGCCTCCGAGATCACTGTCACCACACCCGACGGACGCTCGGCCACGGGAGTGACCGAGGTTAACCATCCTCTGCGATTCAACGGGTGGATGGTCTACCAGTCGGGCTACGACAGCGAGGCGGGCCCGGGGTCGACGTACAGTGTTTTCGAGCTTGTGCGCGATCCGTGGCTGGGAGTTGTATATGTTGGTTTTGCGATGATCGCCGTGGGGGCTGTCGCTATGATCTGGAAAGGGAGGAGACGCGATGGATTGGAGTAGTTTCGCATGGTTCGCACTGCCTGCCGCAGTGCTTTGGCTTGTGGCGGGGGTAATAGTATATAAGAAGAACGATCGGTTGGCGGCGGCGTTCATGGGAACGGGGATCGCGCTGTTCGCGGCGTTCATCGTGGGATTTTGGATCACGCTCGGGAGACCTCCGATGCGTACTATGGGCGAGACGAGGCTTTGGTACTCACTCTTTTTGTCGGGCGTGGGATTCGTGTCGTGGCGGCGGTGGAGGTATCCGTGGCTGCTGAGCTACTCGGCCGTGGTGGCCACGGTGTTCGTGATGGTCAACCTGCTGAAGCCCGAGATACACTCGCGGGGACTGATGCCGGCGCTGCAAAGCGTGTGGTTCGTGCCCCACGTGACGTCGTATATCCTCTCCTACGCCATGCTGGGCGCGGCGACGATCGGGTCGGTCATCGCTCTTATGAAGATCGAGCGACGGGGGACGGTCGAGGCGAAGATCACGGGCCTTGTCGACAATCTCGTGTGGGCCGGTTTCGGGCTACTGGTGCTGGGCATGCTCATGGGAGCGGTGTGGGCCAAACAGGCTTGGGGACACTACTGGGAGTGGGACCCGAAGGAGACGTGGGCGTTGGTGACGGCACTCGCCTACCTCGCCTACATCCACCTGCGGCTCGCAGGGTCGCGCCACCTGAAAGCGGCGATGTGGCTGCTGCCCGTGGCGTTCGTGCTGTTGCTTATCACCTGGCTCGGCGTGAACTACCTCCCCTCGGCCCAGGGGAGCGTGCATGTATATTGATACCTAAAACCATACCAAATTTTATGAAACAGATTTCGAGATCGGCGCTTGTGTGCGCCGCAGCATCGGTCGCCTTGGCACTCCTTGCGGGATGCCGCAGCGCGGGCTCCAACACAACGGCACGGGAGGGTTACGATCCCGACGCCCAGCAACTTTTCATAGGCGACGACATAGCCGTCGCCCCCACCACCTACGGCAAGGTGAAGGGTTTCATCCTGCGCGGGATATACAACTTTCGCGGGATACCCTACGGTGCCCCCACAGGAGGCGAGAATCGGTTCATGCCGCCGCGTCCGCCCGAGCCGTGGGACGATGTGAGGCCAGCGGTCTACTACCCCGAGATGGCTCCGCAGAGAGAGTATGGCCGCTCGCCCGAGTCGTACAGCGCGTTCGCCGACGCGTGGAACTACGACCTCGTGGGTGAGGATTGCCTGCGGCTCAACGTGTGGTCGCCGGGACTCGACGGCGCACGGAGGCCGGTGCTGGTGTGGCTCCACGGCGGAGGATTCACGAGCGGCAGCGCCATCGAACAGGACGGTTATGAGGGTGAAAATTTCGCACGCTACGGCGACGCGGTGTTCGTGTCGATCAACCACCGTCTGAACGCGTTCGGGTTTACCGACCTGTCGGCCGTCGGGGGTGAGAAGTATCGCCACTCGGGTAATGTGGGAATGTTGGACGTGATAGCCGCTTTGCAGTGGGTGAACAAGAATATCGCGGCTTTCGGCGGCGACCCGGGCAACGTCACCGTGATGGGACAGTCGGGCGGCGGATCGAAAGTGTGCATGGTGTCGGCTATGCCCGCCGCACGTGGACTCGTGCACAAGGGGGTGGCGCTGAGCGGCAACACTACTGCCGCCAATGACAAGGCTTATGCCGAAAAGTTGGGCGCGGCTGTCCTCGCCGAGGCGGGTCTGACTCCCGACCGCGTGGACGAACTTCAGCAGATGCCGTGGCCGGAGTATCTCGATCTGTCGAACCGCGCCGCCGCACGACTGCGGAACGAAAGCCCCGGAGCCGGACGCGGAGGCTTCAGCCCCGTGGCCGACGGGGTGAACATTCCGGTCGGCACGTTCTGGTCTGGTGAAGCGGCCGCGGGTTCGCCCGACATTCCGATGCTCTTCTGTTCGACTTTTCACGAACGTACCGGGGCCCGCGACAGCGCCGCCACCGAGGCGATCGACGCCGATGGTGCCGTGGAGCGCCTCAGAGGAACCTATGGTGATCGTGCACGCGAGGTTTACGACGCCTACGCGGCACAGTTTCCCGAACTGAAACCGATCGAGGTGTACGGATTCATAGTCTCGAATCGGCGCAATGTGGTGGCTGCCGCCGATGCCAAGCTGGCGCAGAGTTCGCCGGTGTGGATGGCGTGGTTCGGTTTCTCACCGCCGCTGTTCGACGGACGCCAGAGGGCTTTCCACTGCATCGACATATCGTTCTGGCTCCACAACACCGACCACATGTTGACCCACTCGGGCGGCGGGAAGGTGCCGCGGCTGTTGGCCGACAGGATGTCGTCGGCGCTGGCGGCTTTCATGCGCACGGGCGATCCCAATACAAAGCTGCTCCCCGCATGGCCGCGCTACACGGCGGAGAAGGGCGAGGTGATGGTGCTCGACATTGAGAGTGAGGTGCGGGATGATCCCGATCGGGAGGCTCGCAGGACGCTGTAATAATTTACACATAACGGCAACACAAACGTAACGGTTTCGTAATTGCGAAACCGTTTCTTTGTGGCGGAAAATGAACACACATTACCGAACTGTCGTCCTGTCGGACGTGCACCTGGGGTCGAAATGGTCGAAGACCAGGGAGGCGACCGGGTTTCTGAAAAACAACACGTGCGAGACGCTGATCCTGTGCGGCGACATCATCGACGGATGGGCCATCATGAGGGGCCGGAAGATGAAGTGGCGGAGGCGGCACACCAACTTTATCAAAGCGCTGCTGGACATTTCGCACACCACACGCATAGTTTACGTGAGAGGCAACCACGACGATTTTCTGGATCGCATCACACCCGTCAATTTCCTGAACATGAGCATTGTGCGCGACTTCGTGTACGAGAGCGGCGGACGCCGCTACTTCGTGCTGCACGGCGACGTGTTCGACCACGTGACCTCGAACATGAAATGGCTGGCCAAGCTCGGCGACCTGGGCTACTCGGTGTTGCTGTGGGGCAACGGCATCTATAATCGCAGACGCGCACGGAAAGGTAAACCCTACTTTTCGCTCGCACGCGAGGTAAAGAAAAAAGTGAAGGCGTCGGTGTCGTATGTGGGTGATTTCGAGCGGCATTTGGTGGATATAGCGCGCTGCCGCGAGTGCGACGGGGTGATCTGCGGACACATTCACCACC
Source organism: Alistipes sp. UBA928 (assembly GCA_002293665.1). Classification (GTDB taxonomy): domain Bacteria; phylum Bacteroidota; class Bacteroidia; order Bacteroidales; family Rikenellaceae; genus UBA940. Next base: position 10,832 of record DBDQ01000012.1, read on the forward strand.
CTGAAGTGCGAAATGTGGAAGGAATTTTGTATCTTAACGCCGGAGATTGGATCGAATCGCTGTCGGCACTGACCGAAGATTTCGATGGCAACTGGAAAATTTACCGGACAGAAGAGGATAAATGAGATACATGTTCATAGTGCAGGGCGAGGGGCGCGGCCACCTGACGCAGGCGATCGCACTCGCCGGATTGCTGAGAAAACATGGCCACGAGGTGGTGGACGTCATGGTGGGGAAGAATCCCAACAGAGTGTTGCCACCGTTTTTCGAGGAGAAGATAGGCTGCGACGTCACCACCTTCGACTCGCCGTCGTTCAACTACGGCAAGGTGGGGAAACGGGGGCGAATGGCCAAAACGCTCTTTACGAACACCACCCCGCTGAACCTCGACCGTTTTCGCAAGAGCATCACCCGCATCGTGAGGCGCATCGGGCGCGTGGAGCCCGACGTGGTGGTGAACTTCTACGAAATACTGCTGGGCATAACGTCGCTCGTACACAGGCTGAGGGTGCCGGTGGTGAGCATCGGCCACCAGTTTCTGGTCGACCATCCCGATTACGCCCACCGCTCACGCAGCGATCAGGGGCAGTTCGCGCTCAGGCTTAACAACATGCTCTGCTCGTTGGGCACCACCAAGACCCTTGCGCTGTCGTTCTACCCGATGAAGGACTTCTATCGCGACCGTTTGGCCGTGGTGCCGCCGCTACTGCGCAGCGAGCTTTTCGAGCAGGAGGTGCACGACGGAGGATACATACTCGGCTATGTGCTCAATCCGGGCTACGCCGACGAGGTTCGCGAGTGGCACAAGAAACATCCCGATGTGAAGCTGCATCTGTTCTGGGACAAAAAGGACGCGCCCGAAACGCTCGAAGTGGCGCCAGGGCTCACTTTCCACAAGATCAACGACAGCCGGTTCCTCGAAATGATGGCCGGATGCAGCGGATACGCCACCACCGCCGGGTTCGAGTCGGTGTGTGAAGCGATGTGGCTCGGTAAGCCCGCGCTGCTCGTGCCCGCACACATCGAACAAGAGATAAACGCGCAGGATGCAGCAGGAATTGGCGCGGGAATTGCATCCCAAGGATTCGATCTGTCGCTGCTCGTCGATTTTATTCCGCGCTACGCGGCCGACACCGCGGCTTTTCGCGAGTGGGTGGCGCGTGGCGAGGAGCTGTTCGTGCGGCACCTGACGACGCTGGTTTGAAAAAAGATGAATATATATAACAGGGAGTTAAGTTGGTTGCAGTTCAACGACCGGGTGATGCAGGAGGCGCGCGACGCGACGGTGCCGCTTGTGCAGAGGTTGCGGTTCCTGGGGATCGCTTCGAACAATCAGGATGAATTCATAAGGGTGCGGCTGGCTGGGATTCTGCGTCTCGCCGCCCACAAGGGCAAAAACCATCCCAAACTTACCGGAGGGTACACCGCCGCCGAGTTGCTGCCGCTGGTCGACAGGCGCATGGAGGTGTCGAGGGAGCTTTTCATCGAGACATGGAACGACATCGTGGCCGAGATGGAGGCCGAGGGCATAAGGATGGTGGACGAGACCGAACTTAGCGACGAGCAACGGCACTGGTGCCGCAACTACTTCTACTCGACGGTGAGCATGCGCATGGTACCGCTCATGCTGCGCAAAAGTGTGGAGATTCCCTTCCTGCCCGACGGCGAGATTTTTCTGGCCGTGAGGATGGCGGGAGCGAGGAGCAGCCGTTACGCGATACTGCAAATCCCGGTGAGCGGGTCGTGCCCACGGTTCGTGGTGTTGCCCTCGCGGGAGGAGGGACGCTCGGAGGTGATATTTCTCGACGACATCATACGTCTGTGCCTCGACGACATATTCTTCATGTTCAGCTACGACAGCATCACGGCACATACTTTCAAAATAGTGAGGGACGCCGAATTCACGCTCGACGACGACGTGTCGAAAACCATGTCGGAGAAGATGTTCCGCGGCCTGGTCGAACGGCGGCACGGACGGCCCGTGAGATTAGTGTACGACCGGTCGATGCCCGACGATGTGCTGCAAACAATTACCCGCAAGTTGGGAATCCGTGGCGCGGGGCAACTCGAACCCGGAGGCAGATACCACCAGATGCGCGACCTGATGAAGTTCCCGTGCGTGAGGCCCGACCTCGAGGAGCCGCGCGCCGAACCGATGCTGCACCCGATGATCGACCCGTCGGAGAGTATCATCAACGTCATCCGGAAGCAGGACGTGCTGCTGTGCTATCCGTATCATACTTTCAAGCATGTTATCGACCTTCTGCGCGAGGCGGCGGTCGATCCGAGGGTGCAGACGATCCGCATGACACTCTACCGCACCGCCCACCACTCGAAGGTGATACACGCACTACTGAGCGCCGCGCAGAACGGCAAGCACGTGACGGCGCTGGTGGAACTCAAAGCGCGGTTCGACGAGGGACAGAACATTGCCGTCACCGAGATGCTGCAAAACGGCGGGGTGAAGGTGGTGCACAGCCTTGAGGAGCTGAAGGTGCACTCGAAACTGCTGCTCATAGAGCGCGCCGAGCCGGGCAGCGGCACGCTCAGGGGGTATCTCTATGTGGGAACGGGCAACTTCAACGAGGACACGACTGGACTGTACGGCGACTTCGGGCTGCTGACATCCGACGAGATCGCAGTGGACGATGCGCGGCGGCTGTTCGACTTTCTGCAAAACACCCACCGCCATCCCGAATACCGGCGGCTCGTGGTGTCGCCCCACTACATGAGGCCCGAATTGGAGGCGCTGATAGACAACGAGATAAAAAACGCGCGCAAGAGACGGCCGGCGTGGATATGCGGAAAGTTCAACTCGTTGACCGACGAGGCGATGATCGAAAAACTCTACGAGGCATCGCGGGCAGGGGTCACCGTGAAACTGCTCATTCGCGGGGCGTGCTGCCTGGTGGCGGGTGTGCCGGGACTGAGCGGGAACATCGAGGTGAGGAGCATAATAGACAAATATCTCGAACACGCGCGCATGCTGATTGTGGCAAACGGCGGCAAACCGCGCAGTTGGATCACCAGCGCCGACATGATGACGCGCAACCTCGACCGGAGAGTCGAAGCGGGAATTCCCATACGCGACAGGACAATACACACCACGCTCGTCGACTACTTCGACCTTCAGTGGAGCGACAACACCAAGGCACGCCTCATAGCTCCGCCGTTTGAGAACAACCGCGTGCCGCGCGCCGAGGGTGAGGAAGCGCACAGGAGCCAGGTGGAACTTTACGAATACTTTAAATCACAGACGATATGATGACTCACGACACTTTCGCGGCGATCGACATAGGGTCGAACGCTTTCAGGCTGCTCATCAACTACGTGGAACGCGACGGGCCCGGAAAAAAAGTCGAGTTCCGGAAGGCGGCTTTCATTCGCGTGCCGGTGCGGTTGGGCGAGGATGTCTTTACGCGGGGCGAGATCGGACCCGAGAAGTTCGGGCGCGTGGTCGAGGCGATGCAGGGATTCGCACACCTGATAAGAGTGTTCGGTGCCAAAGAGTGGCGTGCGTGCGCCACAAGCGCCATGCGCGAGGCGAAGAACGGGCCTGAACTCGTGGCCGAGATCGAGAAAAAGAGCGGCCTGCGGGTCGAGATAATCTCCGGCATAGAGGAGGCCGAAACAATATTCGAGGCGGGAGAGGCCGCGGGAGTCGACCTCGGTGGCAAAAGCAGCCTCTACATCGACGTGGGGGGCGGCAGTGTGGAGCTGAACGTGTTCAACGGACGGCGGCGGGCATGGTCGGAAAGTTTTCTGCTCGGCACCGTGCGTACGCTCAAGGGCAAAACCAAAGAGGCCGAGATGGAGCGCTACAAGGAGGCGCTGCACCGCATACACAAAGAGTACGATCCGAGGGTGATAGTCGGATCGGGCGGAAACATCAACAAAGTGCGCAAAATGCTCTCGAAAAAGGCGCACGGCAAGGCCGACGACACACTCGACGTGAGCGACCTGAAAAAACTGCACGAAGAGCTGTCGGCCGTCAGCTACGACGAACGCATAGAGAAGTTCGGGCTGAACGACTACCGCGCCGACGTCATAGTGCCCGCGCTCGAGATATTCCTCACCGCGGCGCACGCGTGCAAGATCGACGAGGTGATAGTGCCCACCATAGGACTTGCCGACGGAGTCATTCACTCCCTCTATGTGAAGAGCCTCAAAAAATCTTAACGGTATGTAATATTATTCGTATCTTTGGGAATAATAGCTACCTTTGTTGCTCAGAGTTATGCTCGAAAGAGTATCTTTTGAGCCACAAATTATCGAACTATGGAATTTGAAGGAGTCGTTTACCGGAAACTGCCCGAAGTGACGGGCTCGAGCGCAAGGGGCGCATGGAAAAAACAGGATGTCGTTTTTGAGTTACCGAGTGAGTTCAGCCGCAAGATATGCGTCACTTTTTTCGGCGACAGGGCCGAAGATGCCGCCGCACTCCACGAAGGCGATAACGCAACCGTATCTGTAAACGTCGAATCACGAGAGTATAACGGCAAATGGTATACCGATGTCAAGGCCTGGAAAGTGGTTCGCAGCAATGGCTCGGGAGGTGCCGGTGGTGCTGGTGCCGCCGGAGGGCAGGGAGCGAGACAATACGGCGGCGCACCTTCACCGGCTGCCGGAGCCTCGTCGCCATTTGCCGACGCTCCGTTCAACGAGAGTACCGCTCCAGCCTCGCCGGCCGACGACGTGGACGATCTGCCGTTCTGATATGAAAAATATTATGCATATTGCATTACCCCTGCTGGCCACCGTATTGGCCTGCTGTGGAGCGATGAGTTCGGCGGCAAGACCCTGAACACGGCCAACTGGAGTGCCGAGACGGGCACAGGAGCCGACGGTTGGGGAAACGCGGAACTACAATATTACACCGCCCGATCCGAAAACGTGAAAGTGGAGAAAGGCAATCTCGTCATAACCGCCCGGAAAGAGAGTTACTCGGGATCGCCGGCCACCTCGGCACGCCTCGTCTCGATGAACAAAGTGAGCTTCAGGTACGGCTACGTCGTGGCATCCATCAAGTTGCCCCGAACCGCAGACGGGCTGTGGCCCGCGTTTTGGATGATGGGCAACGATTTTGCGGGCGTCGGCTGGCCCCGATGCGGCGAGATCGACATCATGGAGATGGGTCTTTCGACCGGCATCGCCAACGGTACACAGGATCGCTATCTCAACGGCACGTGCCATTGGGGACAAAGTTACGCCCCCCATAAAACTCACGACTATTCGTTGCAGGACGGTAAGTTCCACACCTACACCTGCGTCTGGGACGAAAAGTATGTCCGCATGTACTTCGATCTTGAAACGCATCCCGATGCCGCGCCCTATTTCGAGATGCGGATACTCGACAACATGGGCGACAGCAAATGTTTCCGCAAGGAGTGCTTCCTGTTGCTCAACCTTGCCGTGGGTGGCAATTTCCCCGGCATCCACAACATCGACAGCATAACGGCCCTCGCCCCGGGGAGCGCCTCCATGTATGTCGATTACGTTCGCGTGTTCCAAAAGAAATAGAGCGTCATTCCGATTCCGCACCGACGCCAAGCAGTTCGGTACTCACTCAGGTACGGCTGTGGGGATAGGTGATTCGCATCTTGTAGTATCCCTGCGGCGGATTGCTCCGTGAATATCGCGGCAGTCCCTCGATAATCTCGGAGCGTGTGGTGTAGAAACGTTCACTCCTGCCGTTGCCGTCGGGCGGCGTCGCATGCATCAGTAAGGGTTGAGGAAAGCCTCTGCTATCCCAGGAGTGGAAATATACCTCTAAATCGCGGGTCACCGGAGATGCCGAACAAGTCCAGTACCGTGAGGGTCATCAGTAACGTACCCCATGTAGTACGTTCTGTATAAGTTTAGGAGCGAAAAGCCATAAGCTCCGGCGACCATAATAATCATCCCCGACACTGCGGCAAAATATGCCATACCTTTCGAGATTGGTTTCATTTCGTGGGGACGTTAATTATTTGTTCGGGAGCTAAAACAGCGCATCAAATTTAGCCGAATAATCCAACCCGGCCCAAAAACCACTCCAAAGAGGTGGCATATTTTTCGTATTCAGACTGTCTCGGGCTGCAAAAATAATCTGAATCCGGAATAAGCTAAACCAAATGGATCGCGGCACGCAAAATATTCCATCTCGATCCTATTCCGGCTGATACTCAGAAAATGTCTTGTCCTTATAGAACACCACTATGCGCTCGATCGAGGCCGACTTTGTGAATCCACCCGATTGATACATCGCCTGTTGCATGACCGGTTGCAAAGGCTGTTGTTGCGCCTGCGGGGAGTGTTGCTGCATTTGCGGAGGGTGCTGTGCGTTTTGCAGCCCCGTGTGCGTTCCCGAATGATCGGCATAACCGCCTGAGTGACTACCCGATTGTCCGTTCTGATGACCGGGGCCGGGGTCAGGGCCTAAACCAATGCCTGAACCAATACCTGAACCAATACCTAAACCGAAATTGGAGCCACCTGCATGGCCCGGTCCGGCCGAAGGTATTATATCGGCATTATCGGGCCCGAAAAGCCCTCCCGAGGCCACCGCACTGCCTGAATTTCCTGAGGCACCTGCGTTTTTAGTGCCGCTCGAACTTCCGGCAGCCTTGTTTTTGATCTCATCACGATACATCGGCCCCTTGTCGAGTAGGAGCCAGTCGGGATTGATCTGCGGGAAACGTTGCAGGAGTTTTAGCAGAAAGTCGAAACTCGGTTTGTTTCGTCCGCTCATTATATGCGAAATGCCCGACGCCTGAATTCCAAGTATCTCGGCGAGACGAGTGGAATTGATTCCCTCGTGTTTCATCAGTTGCCTCAATTTTCCTTCCATTTTCCCGATTTTTTTACAAAGATAAATAATTATTTTTGTAAATCAAAATTTACATTTACAAATGTATCTACCAGGCACGTTCGAAGGGCATTACAAGTGTAACCATACAACCACCTGCCGCTATTGCGCATCATAATTATCTGATGCAATTATGAACATAAAGAGGCATAAACAACTGATTATAACCACATTAGTACACTAATATCGATGCAAATACCGCTCTTCCGCCACAGATCCTAACGATGCACGCGACATTTACGCTAAATCAAAGCTTTATATAACCGACATAACATACTGATTAACTGCAATTAATCGCAATATGTCATAATCATAAGCTATGCCTTGTATTTCCTTGCGGACGGCACGATGCAACATTGTGAAGTGATTACAATATGACAATTAATATCTGCCGTCAACGTTACATCCGTCATAATGATCCGCAAAACCCCTGCGTTACATCCGTAACATCAGCCTCACAAATGTAATTCCTCGTTCTTTTTACGGATGTAACAAGACAACGGACTTGCGAACAATCATTGAAGATGTTGAAACGCCGTGATTATGTTAAATGAAGCCATGGCCGTCATACACCTCGCTTATTATCAGCGACTTGCGCAGCTAAGGCCCCTGCCCTCACGAAAAAATCATTTTTTGCAAAAAAAACCGGCAATTACGCCGTTTCACAGATTGCAGTCCACTCCGATTTTGCAAACCCCGACACGATCCGGTGCTACCCTTTCACCCTGCATAACCCAAAGCTCGAAGTAAGTAAAACAACGGGCTTAATGTACAAGCATAGGGAATCAGTCCAAAAGACGAACGGTTCGAGAGGCTACAACAAGCGGCGAGGCCGTACACTTCCGCCGACCCGCACAATCGCGACAGAAGAAAGCCAAGGAACTTAAGCCCGTATGTCGAGGGAATTTTGTAATTTTACTACGTTGCAGAACGTAACAAACGAAAATGACAGGTAAGGAGCAGACGCAAAATAGTACCTTTGTAAAAAAATAATCAGATAATGAGAAATGAGAATTTTATAGACGCTTTAATAGCGGACTCAAAAAGTGATTTTATTCTTTCTAAAGATGACATCTATAGCAAATTAATTGGAGAATGGGATGTTATCTGGGTTGAAAATGAAGGTACAAATAATGAAAGAAAAGTAAAAGGCGAATGGCTATTCTCAAGGATACTTGAAGGAATGGCAATTCAAGATATGTTCATTGTACCCTCTCGTACTGAAAGAAAAATAAATCCACAACCAGACGGAGAATATGGCACGACCATTAGGATATATAATCCGAACACCAATAATTGGGATATTTATTATGGATGTACTGGTTATGCATTCCGATTGGAGGGGAAAAAGGAAGGAGAATCAATAGTTCACACTGAAATTACAGAAGGAAAAATGAAATGGGTAATCTCGGATATTACCGAAAACAGTTTTAAATGGGAAAAGCTTATTTGTGATAATACCGGAATATGGAATTTAGAAGGTCTCGTCTATGCAAAACGAAAACAATAAAGATACTCTTATATGCCAAAGTTGTAGGATGCCTAATTATGGGGGGAATGGAGGATAAAGCACAAAACCCTGCCCGGAGCAGATGGGATAGGTAAAAATGTTGTTGTAGGAGTGCAGGTTGTGTCCTATTTGAGGGAGGTATGGTTACGTGATAATAGGAAAACTCTTAACCCTCTACAACAAAAGAACGAAAATCGGTTGATCGGTTCGCAATAGAATAAGAGCAAGCAATGTATTGAATTGCAATGCAGTCGGCGGCTTACCTCACCTCAAACTTCAGGTTACATCACATAGCCAATTTTGCAGCAAGCGAGGCAAACTCATCGGGCGACAGTTTCTCGCGTGGAGCCCGAAAATCGACATCGGCCTCGGAGTCGATCGGCACGAGATGGATGTGAACATGCGGCACTTCGAGACCCAAAACCACCGTCGCCACGCGCGCACAACCCGTCACCTCACGGATGCGGGCGGCAACACGTTTCGCAAACACCATCATAGCCGACAGAGTCTCATCGTCGAGATCGAAAATATAGTCAAGTTCCTCTCCTTCGGCAAATTTAGGCACAACCAAAGTGTGCCCCGCACGAAGCGGATTAATGTCCAGAAACGCGTAAAACCGATCATCCTCAGCCACCTTGTAGCTCGGGATCGCTCCCTGAATGATTTTCGTAAATATCGTTGCCATAAACAGTTATGAATTTTCGCGTCTCAAAATGAATATTTTGCGCGTAACCTTACACTGAGTCATATTCAGGCGGAAATAGCCGATCGGCCGAATCCTTCGCCGGCGCCCGAAACATATTTCGGATTGAGTATCTCAGCCTCGATCACGGCGCGACGAAGGTCGAAATCGCCACCCAAAAGCTCCTGCAACGTGATCGACCTGGTATCGGCCGCCCGGTCTGCCGACAAATCCTGAGCGGCAACACCCGCAGCCGCGGCAACACCCGATCCCGCAACACTACCCGGAACCGTAGCTGCCGCCAAAGACGAACGACGGGCCCGTTGATCCGCAAGTCGCTCGTAAGCAGTCACTTCATCCTCCAGCGTTTCGACGCTGTGCGCCTCATCGTACTCCTCCTCGAGCGAGTAATAGTCCTCGGAAGTGGCGGCCGATTGCGACGACGTCACGGGCCACGAGATGGTGGGCTTCCGCCCCTCGGCTACCGTGGGCGACGGCTGCTCGTTCAACTGACGCGAGAGCTCCTCTAAAACACGGCCGAACGCGCCTCCGGCGGCAGGATTGGAGCCCTGGCCCGCCATACCGGCACCTGTGCCCCAACTCGTCCCGGAACTCTGCCCGGCAGGAGTTTGCCTGGCAACGGTCTGCTGAGTGGTTCTGGTCGTGGCGGTTCTTGATGCGGCGGCCTTGGCAGCGGCTTTGCGCGCCTCTTCTTCGCGTTTCTTTTTGGCCTTCTTGGCCGACGATGCTATACTGATGCCGATCATAGCGGCCCAAAATATCCAAATCAGAACACCTTCCATATCTTATTGTTTTTTTATAATTTACTATCTCTCACGCGATGACGTTCGGGCTCCGTTCGGCACCTGCAAAATCCGCCGTGGCCGTTACCACCCGCCGGCGTTCCGGCCCGTTACCATCACCCGTCTAACTGTTAATTCGCTGGGCTTTGTCGACGCCCTTTATCTTTTTTATCTTTGCTATGACGGCGTTCAGGTCATCGGTGCTGGTGACGTAAAGACTGATCTCGCCCTCGAATATACCGTCATGGCTCTGAATCTTCAATTCGCGTATATTGATATTAAGTTCACCGGTGATCACTCCCACCAAATCGAGCAGTATCCCCACCCGGTCGATGCCCTGAAGCGACACGATCGACAGGTACGACATCGCCTTGTGGGATGACCAGCGAATACCTGTAACTATATTTTCGCCGTGCGACGAGGCAAGGCGCGTAAGCTCACTGCAACTCGTCTTGTGAACTATGATCTTGCCCGACACCGGATCGCGATAGCCGGTCACATCGTCGCCCGGAATGGGAATGCAGCACTCGGCGATCTCGAAACGCTGCCCGCCGCCCGACTTGCCTTCCTGCCCGTCGTCCTCCTCCCAGTCTCTGCGGCCTACCACCATTCCGTTGTCGCGTTCACTCTTGTTACCCTGAAACAACGTCCAGAATTTCAGATATTTGCTTGCCGAGTTTTGGCGCAGTATATCCTGCAGTCCGTCGAGCGTTATCACTCCCGCGCCGAGGTTGCGATAAAATTCATCCTTGGTGCTGCTGCCGTAGGCAGGCAGAAGCTTTCTAAAAACTCTCGCACTAGGGGTAATGCCCAATTCCGCCATGCGCGCCTCGAACAGTTCGCGACCATGCTCGATGCTCTCCTGTCGGTTGCGGCGCAAGTAGTTCTTAATGTAGTTCTTAGCTTTGGAAGTAGCCACATGGTCGAGCCACTCCACGGTGGGAGCGGCGCTTTTCGAGGTGAGCACTTCGATCTGGTCGCCGCTCTTCAACTGTGTGTAGATCGACTCCATCTTGTGGTTGATCTTCGCACCTATCGCTTTGAGGCCCAACTTACTGTGTATATCGAACGCAAAATCGAGTACCGTGGCCCCTTTCTGCAGGTGGCGGCTCTCCCCTTTAGGCGTGAAAACCACGATCTCGCCTATGTAGAGCGAACGCTGGAAATTATCGAGAAAATCGACCGCGCTCTCCGTCGGGCTGCTCAGTGCCTCGCGAATCCGTCCCAACCAGTTGTCGAACTTCTCGTCCGTCGTAAGTTCTTCGTCTTCTGTCAGATAGTTGTGTTTCCAATGGGCGGCGACCCCTTGTTCGGCCACCTCGTTCATCCTTTCGGAACGTATCTGCACCTCCACCCACAACCCCTCGGGGCCCATCACGGTGGTGTGCAATGCCTCGTAACCGTTTGCCTTGGGGTAAGTTATCCAGTCGCGCAGCCTGTCAGGCCGCGAGGGATAGATGTCGGTCACAAGTTCGTATATATACCAGCACTGGGTACGCTCCGAGATCACCGGCGAGGGCCGGAATATGATCCTCACGGCAAACAGGTCGAATATATCCTCGAATGGCAGCTGTTTGGTCTGCATCTTGCGCCACACCGAGTATACGCTCTTGACGCGCCCCGAAATCTCGAAATCGACGCCGTTTTCCTTCAGCCGCGCAATGATCGGCTCATCGAACCGTTCGATAAGCGCGGCGTGGCGCTGTTTTGTCTCTTCGAGTTTGGCTTCGATCGTATTGTATTCATCGGGAAAGCGATATTTGAGTGACAGGTCTTCGAGTTCGCTCTTGATGGCGTGAAGCCCGAGCCGGTAGGCCAACGGGGCGAACAGATATATCGTTTCGGAGGTGATCTTCACCTGTTTTTCGCGCGGCATCGCCCCTAGGGTACGCATGTTGTGGAGACGGTCGGCGATCTTGATCAGTATCACGCGAACATCGTCGAGCAGCGTGAGCAACATTTTGCGGAACGATTCGGCCTGTTCGCTCGTGTCGGCGTTGAACACGCCCGAGATTTTGGTCAGTCCGTCGACCATCGAGGCGATCTTGGGGGTGAACATGCGCGAGACGTCTTCCACGGATATGTCGGCGTCCTCCACCACGTCGTGCAGCAACGACGCCACCACCGATTTCGTGCCCAGCCCGATCTCCACGACGCAAATTCTCGCCACAGCTATCGGGTGGGTGATGTAAGGCTCGCCCGATCGTCGCCGCACTCCCTTGTGCGCCTCAAGGGCCACCTCGAAAGCACGCGAAACGAGCGCCCGGTCGTCATCGTAGCGAAATACTCCCTTCTCCTCGCACGCCGCAATCAGATCGTCGAACCTCTCGGCAATCAGCCTTTCATCATCTTTCGTGTAGTCCGCCATGCTTTTTTGCCACACTACTCCTCGTCGGTCGTCTTTTTGCCGGCGGGCTTTTTTCCCTGCTGGTCGGCAGCCTTTATCGCTTCGAGCACCCGTGTTTCGATCTCGGCGGCGAGGGCCATATCGCGCGAGATCAACTCTTTCGTGGCATCCCTGCCCTGTCCCAACTTTCTGTCGCCGAACGAGTACCACGATCCGCTCTTTTTGACGATGTCGTTGTCGACAGCCAGATCGAGTATCTCGCCCGTGCGCGAAATTCCCTCGCCGTACATTATGTCAAATTCAGCCCTGCGGAACGGTGGCGCCACTTTGTTCTTCACCACCTTCACTTTGGTGAGGTTGCCCATCACATCGTCGCCGTCCTTTATGGCGGTCGACTTGCGGATGTCGATCCTCACGCTGGCGTAGAACTTGAGCGCGTTGCCACCGGTCGTGGTTTCGGGATTACCGTAAGCCACGCCGATCTTTTCGCGCAACTGGTTGATGAAGATACACACGGTTTTGGTCTTTGCAATGCTCGATGTCAGTTTCCTGAGTGCCTGCGACATAAGCCGCGCCTGAAGGCCCACTTTAGCCTCGCCCATATCACCCTCGATCTCGGCTTTTGGGGTGAGCGCCGCCACAGAGTCGATCACCACTATGTCGATTGCGCCCGAGCGGATCAGGCTGTCGGCTATCTCTAACGCCTGTTCGCCGCTGTCGGGCTGCGAGATGAGCAGGTTTTCTATATCTATACCCAACTTCTGGGCGTAGTAGCTGTCGAATGCGTGTTCGGCGTCGATGAACGCGGCGATCCCGCCCGCGCGCTGCGCCTCGGCTATGGCGTGCAGAGCGAGGGTCGTCTTACCGCTCGACTCGGGACCGTAAATCTCGATCACCCTCCCTTTGGGGTAGCCACCCACTCCGAGGGCAATATCGAGCGTGAGCGATCCCGAAGGGATCACGGCCACCTCTTCGACGACGTTTCCGTCCATCTTCATTATCGAACCTTTGCCGAAATCTTTCTCGATTTTCTGCATCACCGCGGCAAGAACTTTCATCTTGTCTGCGTTTACCTGTTGTGCCATAGCGTAAAATAACGGGTTAAGTGGTTTATTTTGGTTTTTTATCTCGTAAAATTATGCATTTTTTGTGAAATAAAAAAATCCTCCCCCTTTCGCTGCAGATTTTTTTGTCATCCCGACAGGACCGAATCCGAAATGGCTCTGTCAGGATGACAAAAAAAGTCAGGCACCCGCCTGACTTTTCCCTTTCTACTTTCCCCTTTTTTAAACTCACTTGCCAAGCACCCGCCGTTCGATCTCCTCGATCTGGAGCCGGAAGTTGCGGTCGGTCTCCATCAGATTGGCCACCTGTTTGCAGGAGTGGAGCACGGTAGCGTGGTTTTTGCCTCCTATGGCGCCGCCGATCGCCGTGAGAGGCGCCTTGGTATGTTTTTTCGACAGGAACATGGCTATCTGGCGCGCCTGGGCGATCTCGCGCGTGCGCCGCTGCGAGGCAAAACTTTCGGCCGACACGCCAAGCACCTCACACACCGTCTGTTTGATACTGTCGATCGAAATCTCCCTGCGGTGCACCTGGACATAGACCTTGAGTATCTCGCGGGCGAGCGACACCGTCACCTTGCGCCCGAGGAACTGGGCGTTGGCAACCAGCGAGGCGAGCGCCCCTTCGATCTCGCGCACGTTGGCGCGAATGTTGTCGGCCAAAAACAACACCACCTCTTCGGGAATTTCGAGCCCCAGCTTGAATATCTTGCTGCGTATGATCTTCACCTTGGTGTCGTAGTCGGGCACGGCGAGCTCGGCCGATAGCCCCCACTTGAAACGGGTGAGCAGTCGCTGTTCGATGTCACGGAGTTCGACGGGCGGCTTGTCAGAGGTGAGTATCAACTGTTTACCCGACAGTTGCAGGTGGTTGAATATGTTGAAGAAGGCGTTCTGTGTGGCCGGTTTGCCGCTCAGTTCCTGAATGTCGTCGATTATGAGCACGTCCACCATCTGGTAGAAGTGAATGAAGTCGTTGACCTCTTTATTAAGTATGGCCGTGGTGTACTGCGCCTGGAACTTGTGCATCGACACGTAGAGCACCTGCAAATTTGGGAACCGGCGTTTCACCTCGAGGCCGATGGCCTGAGCGACGTGGGTTTTGCCGAGCCCCGAGCCGCCGAAGATGTATAGCGGGTTGAAAGGGGTTGTTCCGGGGCTGAGGGCCACCGAAATCCCGGTCGAACGCACCAGCCTGTTGCAGTCGCCCTCGATGAAACTTTCGATTGTGTGGGCGGGGTTCAACTGCGAGTCGATAACTATGCGGCGAAGACCCGGAATAACAAAAGGATTTTTTATCTTTGTGGTGTCGGTCTGCTCTATAAAACGGGTGATCGGGGTGGTGTCGGAGTCGGCCGGAACGGGCATCGTCGGCGCCTCGGCTTTGGGCACGGCGTAGCGCAAACGGGTCTCTGCTCCGAACATATTTTGGATCAGTGAACGCAACAGCGGCAGGTGGTTTTTTTCGAGGTGAGTGACGTAACTTTCGTTCGGTACACGGAGCTTCAAAGTCACACCGTCGAAGTCGAGCATCACGATCGGTTTGAACCAACGTGAGTACTCGTCCTCGGAAGTATTCTCTCGTATTCTGGCGAGACAATCCTGCCACACGGCGCTGTATTTCTGCGAGTTAGGAAGCATTAACGAAATTGGTGTAACTAAGACGTGAGCAAAGGTGAGGACAAATTAGTGAAAAAAAAAGCAGGCAGTGTATTGCTTTTCAACTTTTAATTTATATAGATTTTCAGGGCTTTTCAGCCCCCCCCTTATTAACGCTTTGATAGTGAGATTTCACACTTTTTTTGTATCTTTGCCCATAAATAAATACACCACAAAAACAAAATAACTATAATTTAAACCTATAAAGGCATGACAAACGATCTGGACAGGCTCGCCCGCGCGAGGGCCCAAAAATGGCTCGACGGAGAGTTCGACGAAAACACAAAACGACAGGTGCGCGAGATGATGGAAAACGCCCCCGCCGAACTGCGCGAGAGCTTCTACCGCGACCTCGAATTCGGCACCGGCGGACTCCGCGGTATCATGGGAGTGGGCACCAACCGAATGAATATCTACACCGTGGGAATGGCAACGCAGGGTCTGGCGAACTACCTGTCGAAATGTTTCGACGGCCAGGAGATACGCGTCGCCGTGAGCCACGACTCGCGCAACAACAGCCGCCTTTTCGCCGAGCGCGTAGCCGACATCTTCGCCTCCAACGGTTTCAAGACCTACCTGTTCGACGCCCTGCGCCCCACGCCCGAACTCAGTTTCGCCATCCGCGAACTCGGCTGCCACAGCGGCGTCATGGTCACCGCGTCGCACAATCCGCGCGAGTACAACGGCTACAAAGCCTACTGGGCCGACGGATCGCAGGTAACCGAACCCCACGACGCCAACATCATCGCCGAGGTGGGTCGCATAACCGACATTGCCCAGATACGCACCGGGAAGGCCGGCAACCGCATAGTCACCCTCGGCAGTGAGTTCGACGACATCTATCTTAATAAGGTACACTCGCTCTCGCTCTCGCCCGACGCGGTGCGGCAGTTCCACGACATGAAGATCGTCTACACACCGCTCCACGGCGCCGGCGTACGCCTGGTGCCCGAGTCACTCAGGCGCTATGGATTCACCAACGTCACGATGGTACCGGCCCAAAGTATCCTCGACGGCGACTTCCCAACCGTGGAGTTCCCCAATCCCGAGGAGCGCCCGACGATGAAGATGGCCATAGACCTTGCCGAGGAGATCGGCGCCGAGCTCGTTTTGGCTACCGACCCCGACGCCGACCGCCTCGCAATAGCCGTGAGAGACGAACGCGACGAGTTCGTGTTGCTCAACGGCAACCAGACCTGCGCGCTCCTCGCCTCATATCTTCTGTCAGGCTGGGCCGAGAGGGGCAAGATCACCGGACACGAATTCGTCGTCAAAACCATCGTCACGAGCGAGATGATCCCTGCAGTCGCCGCCCGTTTCGGCGTCGCGTGCTACGACTGCCTCACGGGATTCAAGTACATCGCCAAGGTCATTCGTGAAAAAGAGGGCAAAGAGCAGTACATCGGCGGCGGCGAGGAGAGTTTCGGTTTCCTTGCGGGCGACTTCGTCAGAGACAAGGATGCCGTGAGCGCCTGTTCGCTGGCTGCCGAGGCCGCTGCGTGGGCCAAATCCAAAGGCATGTCGCTATTCGGCTGGCTGAAGTCGATGTACGTCGAGTACGGCTTCTATAAAGAAGGTCTGGTGTCGGTCACCCGCCGGGGCATCGAGGGTGTCGCCGAGATCGCGCAGATGATGGCCGACTACCGCTCGACGCCGCCGACCGCCATCCTCGGCTCGCCGGTGGTGACGATCCGCGACTTCCGGTCTCTCGAGGAGATCGACGTCGCTAGCGGCACCCGTACCCCCATGCAGCAGGACGAGAGCAACGTGCTGCAATTCCTCACGGCCGACGGCACAAAAGTTTCGGTACGACCCTCGGGCACCGAACCCAAGATCAAGTTCTACTTCGGCGTCTGCGCACCCCTCCCCTCCGAAGACCAGTTCGACGAGGTAGAGGCCACCCTCGACGCCAGGATCGAAGCCATAAAACAAGAGATGAACCTCGTCTGAAAACACTCCCAATAGCACGTCACTGCGAGGAACTGCGAGGCACGAAACAGAACGAAGCAATCCGGAACGTACCCGGATTGCTTCGTTTTTCAGGCCCACAATGACGAGACGGCTTAACCCGATCATTCTTCGAATCCCATCGAAACGAAAGTCAGCACGGAAGGAAGGGCGGATGTCCAATACTCCCAGTTGTGGGCGCCGTTGCGTATGCGGAACTGGAGCGGAATTTGTTTCTCCTTCATCGCGCTGAAGAAGTCGATGTTGGCCTGCCACAGGAAGTCGTCGTCGCCGCAATCGACCCACCAGCGTACACCGCGCAGAGCCTCGACCTGCTCCGGAGTGGCGTTGCGCACAAAATCTACGTGAGAACTGGTGGTGTAACTGCGGCCCATTCCGGAGAGTGCACCGCTCAGCGGACAGGCGCTGGAGAACATCTCGGGGTGATGCTGGGCATAGCCCACGCTGCCGCCACCGCCCATCGACAGACCCGCGACGGCGCGGTGCCGCTTATCGCCGATTATACGATAGGTGCGCTCGATGTGGGGAATGAACTCCTCGAAGAAGTGATCCTCGTAGGGCCATTCGGGCTGGTTGAAGTAGCCTCGGTTACGGGTCGATCCACCCTCCGGGCCGCCACTCTCGCCGCTCGCGTCGGGCATCACTATAATCATGGCCCGGGCGAGTCCGGCCTCGATGTGTTCGTCGGTGATCATTTGCATGTTGCCTTTCAGGAGCCACCCCGTATGGTCGTCGCCTGCACCGTGCAGCAGATAGAGAACGGGGTATTTCTTGTTCGGATCGGCGTCGTAACCCGCCGGAAGATAGACTGTATACGATTTTTCGACACCCAACAGGGCGCTCGTCATGGTGCCTTGTTCCGTGCGACTGCGCTGTTGCTGCGACTGGGTTTGGGCCGTCGCGGCAACCAAAGTGGCAACGGCGATCAGCGAAAGCAGGATTCGTTTCATAGTGTCATTACTTTAAATTATCGGTTAATTAAATGCTTGCGCTTAATCCTTCGCTCGCACACCGCAGGTCTGTGTTCCGCCCTCCCACTTATTTCACACGGATAAGATTGATGCCATCTCGCAGAGGCAGGATCACATTCTCGACCCGCGGATCGGTCGCCACCAAGCGATTAAATTCCACGACCCCCGCCGTGTGCCTGTCCGAACTCCCATCCCGCAAACCAATTTCGTCGGACTTCAGCCCAACCACCTTTCCATACCACAAAACATTGTCCGTCAGAATGATACCCCCCGACCGAACCATCGCCGGCGCCCCTCCGTCACCCATCACCATCCGATAATAGTCGGGATATTCGCGCTTGTCACCGTCTATATATATAAGGTCAAAAACGCGCTCCTCCCCGGGCGTCGGCCAAACCAACCGGGGCACAACCTCCAAAGCCGACCCGATATGCAGATGTATCTTATGGCCGTGAACACTCCGCGTAAAAAATGACCGCGCAATATCCTCGAGCTCATCGTCGATCTCAACCGTGTGGATTTCAGCACCATCCTCAAGCCCGGCAGCGATCGAAAGCGCCGAATAGCCCGTGAAAGTGCCAATCTCGAGCACCCGCCGCGGCCGCAACATCCGGGTCACAAGGTTTAAAAAAGCCCCCTGCACGCGCCCCGACACCATCTGAGGGTGTATAACTTTCTGATTTGTCGCGCGTTCGAGTTCATCCAACAGCGCGCACTCCGTTTCATTGCCCGCCGACGAATGCTCCTCTATATATCGTTCGATGCTATTCACCAATCTGTCTAAATAAAGCTTATAATTACCTGTATATCACCGTCGAAAGCGACCCGAAAACCTCGCGCGCCACCGTCATCAATTCTTCGGCGGTAATCTCGTTCACCTTTCGTATGACAGTCTGCGGCGAGTCTATCTCGTTATAGATCAGAAAACTCTTTGCCGCTCCGAGCATATATCCCTCATTCGAATCGGTCGAGATAGAGAACTGCCCGATGAACTGTTTTTTTGCCATCGAGAGCTGACGCGGCGTCATTGGCGATGACATAATGCGCTCAATCTCAACGCCTGTCAACTCTCGACAACGCTCTATCTTGTCGCGCTCACAACTGAAATATATGTTCGCAAATCCCGTATCGGAATATGGCATATATCCGGCGTCGATATTGTAGGTCAGGCCATTACGCTCTCTTAAGGCACTGTTAAGTCGCGAATTGGCCGCAGGACCTCCGAGCACATTCACAAGCAGCGACAAGGGCAGGCGACGATCATCGAACAGAGAGTACGCGCGGGCACCTAACACACAATGAGACTGATGATTGCCACCCTTCGACACAATCTTTTCAAAAGGCGTGCAAAGCGGCGGCACTACCCTCTCGAACTCGCGTTTCACAGCCGTTACTCCACCAAAACAGCGCTCACAGACGGCTACAAAGACTTTCTCTGAAATATTGCCAACCGCCGAGAATACCATCTGATCAGGTGTATAAGTGCGCGAAACGAAATTACGCAGTTTTTCTGAACTAAACTTCGACACCGACCGCGCCGTTCCAACTATACTGCGTCCGAGCGTCGACCCGGCGAACATCAACGCATCGAAATTGTCGTAAAGCATCTCTTGTGGAATATCACGATAACTATTTATCTCATCCACAATTACTTGCTTCTCACGTTCAACCTCGCGCTCCGGAAATGTCGAATTGAATACCATGTCGGCGATCAATTCGGCGGCTTTCGGAAAATCACCCTTCAATGTGGTGGCATTTATGCTCGTATCTTCCTTGGTAGTGAACGCGTTAAGTTCGCCGCCAAGGTTTTCGAGTCGGCTGCTTATGTGAAAAGCGCGCCGACGGGCGGTACCTTTGAACAGACCGTGCTCCACGAAATGCGCCATGCCGTGTTCTGCCGGAAGTTCGTCCCGGCTGCCAGTGTTTATTGTTAACGCACAATAAGTTACCGCCGATCGCACCCGTTTGTGAATACATCGTATACCGCTCGGCAGTGTGAAAGTCAAAAATTCCATCTATTTCTTAATATTCTTAGTCGCCAAAAAACGTCCGGTATAACTCTCGGCGCACTTTTCAAGTCCCGCCGGCGTGCCCTCGAACACTACCCTGCCCCCTTCGGCACCACCTTCCGGCCCAAGGTCGATAACGTGGTCGGCACAGCGTATCACGTCGGGATTGTGTTCCACGATAACGATCGTGTGTCCTCTGGCAATCAGCGCATTAAACGACGCAAGAAGTTTATTTATATCGTGAAAGTGCAGCCCTGTCGTCGGTTCGTCGAAGATAAACATCATGCGCCCCTCCGAACTGTCCTTCAGCAAAAAAGATGCGAGTTTAACTCGCTGACTTTCACCACCAGAGAGCGTCGAAGAAGACTGTCCGAGCTTCACATAACCCAGTCCCACGCTTTGCAGCGCGCCGAGCCGTTCGACGATCCGGCGCGCGGTAGCCGAGGTATCCTCCTTGAAAAACGCAATTGCCTCATCCACCGTCATTTCCAACACGTCGAAAATGTTTTTATCGCGGTATCGCACCTCCAACACCTCATCCTTAAAACGCCGTCCGCCACAAGCCTCGCAGGTAAGTTCCACATCGGCCATGAACTGCATCTCGACACGGATAACTCCCTCACCCTGACACTCTTCGCATCGCCCACCCGCGGTATTAAACGAAAAGAACGAGGCAGGCATCGCATTATGTTTCGCATAAGGTTGATCGGCAAAAAGTTTTCTGATCTCGTCGTAAGCTTTAATATACGTCACGGGATTCGAGCGCGAAGATCGTCCGATCGGGTTTTGGTCGATCATCTCGACCCCGATCAGCAAACTGACATCGCCTTCGAGCGAAGCAAAACTGCCCGGTTTCAGTCCGGTTTCGTCGAGTCTTCGCTTAAGTGCCGGATAGAGAACCCCGCGAACAAGTGACGATTTACCGCTGCCGCTGACACCTGTCACACAAGTAATTACCCCCAACGGAAACTTCACATCCACCCCCTTGAGATTATTCTCGCGAACACCCTTCAGTTCGATAAAATTCCGCCATGCGCGCGGAGTGGCAGGCGGTTCGATCCTCCGTCGTCCCGTCAAATAGTCGGCCGTCAGACTATCTTTTTCACTCAGAAGTCCCTTGAAATCACCACTATACACAATTTTTCCGCCTCCATAACCCGCCCGCGGACCTATATCAATTATCTGGTCGGCAGCACGCATCGTCTCCTCGTCGTGTTCGACCACAATGACCGTGTTACCCATATCGCGCAGTTGCTTCAACACGCCGATAAGCCGCTCTGTATCACGAGGATGCAGGCCAATACTCGGCTCGTCGAGAATATACAGCGATCCCACGAGATTGCTCCCCAGCGACGACGACAGATTGATCCTCTGACTCTCACCGCCCGACAAAGTAGATGACAGGCGATCGAGCGTAAGATAGCTAAGCCCCACATCCACAAGATATTGCAAACGATTAGTAATCTCAGTGAGTACCCGGCCGCCAGTCTCACGATCGTGAGCGTCAAGAGACATCACCGAACCAGAACCAGAACCAGAATTCGAACCCAAACCCGAATCTGAGCCTAAACCCGACCCTGTCAACAATTCAGAAAAAAACTCCCGTAACTCCCCCACAGTCATCTTCACAAGCTCCACGATCGAGCGGCCGCCAACCCGAACCCAAAACGCCTCGCGCCGCAACCTTCCGCCACCACACTCGGGACATACTGTCTTACCGGTATAGCGCGACAGCATCACCCTGTATTGAATCTTATATCGCTCACCTTCAAGATATTCAAAGAACGAATCGAGCCCCTTGAAATATTCGTTACCCGTCCACAACAGTCGCCGCTGTTCGGGCGTCAATTCATAAAATGGCTCGTGAACAGGGAAATCGAACCGCCATGCGTTGTCGACCAACTGCTGGCGCCACCACCCCATCGTCTCTCCACGCCACGCTACAATCGCCTCATTATAAATACTTTTAGTCTTGTCTGGCACCACCAGGTCTTCATCTATCCCGGTCACCTTGCCGTACCCTTCGCACACGGGACACGCCCCTAGCGGATTGTTGAAACTGAAAAGGTGTTCGGTGGGATGCTCGAAAACGATCCCATCCATCTCGAAACGCAACGAAAATTCCTGAACAACGGGGGTATCGGCGCCCGAAATAATCTTACAAACATCTGACCCATAGTCAAATGCACGCGCAACCGAATCACCCGCCCGAGTCAGGAATTCATCGCCCGCTGACACCTTAAAACGGTCGATAATAACATCCATTTTTGGAATCTCGACATCGGTATCGAGTGTCGGCAACACATCCTCTATTAACTGAACTTCATCTCGAAACCATACTCTCTGAATACCCTCGCCCAGCAACACGACCAACCGCTCTATCACCCCCTGTTCACCTTCAAGAATCAGCGGTGCGGCAACAACAACCCTCTCTCCTTCAGGCAACGACGAAATATAAGACACAACGTCGTCGACACCGAAACTTCGCACCTCACGTCCCGAAACAGGCGAAAAAGTATGCCCGATACGCGCGAAAAGCAACTTCAGATAATCATAAATTTCAGTAGAAGTCCCTACCGTCGATCGCGGATTTCGCGTATTAACCTTCTGTTCGATCGCAATCGCCGGTGCAATACCGGTAATAAAATCGACATCAGGCTTGTCGATACGCCCCAAAAACTGCCGTGCATAGGCCGACAGAGACTCGACATAACGCCTCTGTCCTTCGGCGAATATCGTGTCAAAAGCAAGCGTCGACTTACCCGAGCCCGACAACCCCGTAACAACAACCAACTGATTATGAGGAATTTTAACCTCCACATTTTGCAGGTTGTGAACCCGCGCTCCTTTAATATGTATGAAATTTTGCGCCAATTTTTTCTGTTTTATAAAATATCCATCGCAACGGCAGCAACCACGATAATCGTCACAACAGGAAGTATCAAACCAAGTATAATATTTTTTCTAAACAGCCGACAATTCAGATATGCTATCCACACCAGGTAGACCGGATAAGCAAGAACCAATAGCATGACCAAAAGACCGAGCAAAAAACAAGGGTGATAATAGCTTAAAGCATAAGCCGTTAAAAAAGCAATCGCAGGCCAAAGCAGGGTCGGCAACAACACAACAGCCAAATTCAAGACTCTAAACCACACAGGCAAATCACTCGAAACCAACCCTTTAATCACCCTCACGACCCGTCTCATTGCCAATACAATTGCCTCCTCCGGCACATTTATTTCTTAAGCTCCATGCGCTTCTGTGAAGTCAGTTTTTCACAGTAACGGCACCTCAAAGCAATCTCCCCACTTGCTCCCGAAACCACCTCGAAAGCCGTCTCAATGGGCTGATGATTAGTCACACACATCGGATTGGCACACCGCACAAAGCCTTCGATCCGTGCCGGCACCTCCACCCGCCGTTTCTCGACAACCGCAAAATCCCGAATGGTATTCACCCGCGCATCAGGCGCAAAAAGTGCGATCCTGTCGATCTCGTGCGGCGACGGATAACGGTCGTTGATCTTTATTATCGCCTTGGTACCCAAACGTTTGCTCTCAAGATTCGTACCGATGGTCATTCTATGCTCGGTGTCGCGATCAAGCCCCATGATGGTAATGATCTTGAACAGCGCGGCGGGCGGAATATGGTCGATCACCGTGCCGTTCTCGATCATCTGTACTTCCATTATTTTTTCCTGTGCTGCCATGACTGAAATAATTCTTATTTTTTAACGTCTAACAAGTAACAGATTATCGCCATTCGCGCGTACACACCGTTTTCCACCTGCGAAAAGTAGTATGCGTGTGGGCTGTCGTCGACGTCGGCCGCAATCTCGCCGACACGTGGCAGCGGGTGTAAAATCTTCATCGTTTCGCGTGATCCTGAGAGCATTGCCGCATGCAAAACATATGTATTCTTAACTCGTTCGTACTCCATCGGATCGTTGAACCGCTCCTTTTGAATACGCGTCATGTAGAGGATGTCGATGTCGTCCAAATGACCGTCGAGTTCAGTGAGTTCGCTATACTTCAGTCCCTTCTTGTCGAGCAACGTGCGATACTCGACAGGCATCCGAAGTTCAGACGGCGAGACGAAAACAAATTCAGTGTCGAAATGCGACAGTGCCTCCAACAGCGAATGCACTGTGCGCCCGTACTTTAGATCACCCACCATCATCACCTTCAATCCATCGAGCCGTCCCTGCGTTTTCTTAATCGAGTAAAGATCGAGCAACGTCTGCGAGGGGTGCTGATTGGCGCCATCGCCCGCGTTGACCACCGGCACCCGCGCCACTTCGCTCGCATAGCGCGCCGCACCCTCGAGCGTATGTCTCATCACGATCATATCGCAATAGTTTGAGATCACGGAGATGGTGTCGTGCAGCGTTTCGCCCTTCGAGACGCTTGTGTTAGCTACGTCTGAAAACCCTATCACCCTGGCGCCCAGGCGATTGATAGCACTCTCAAAACTGAGCCGCGTGCGCGTCGAGGGCTCAAAAAAAAGCGTCGAGATGACCCGCCCCTGCAACAGGCCGCGACTGGCGACTCCTCCTCCTGCCAAATCACGCTCGAACTCGGCGGCAATCTCCATTATGCGCAGAATCTCATCCTTCGTGAAATCAGTTATTGAAATCAAGCTTTTCTTTCCCATAATCTATCTATTTTTCACGTGATTACACCTAATTACCTCTCCTGATAAACGCCTATTGCGCCATGCGTTCGTATCGACCAAACGCCGGCAATAATATTCCTCCTGTAACCATACATCGACACAACCACGTCGTCCGCCGCTTCCCCACCATC
Organism: Alistipes sp. UBA928; assembly: GCA_002293665.1. Classification (GTDB taxonomy): domain Bacteria; phylum Bacteroidota; class Bacteroidia; order Bacteroidales; family Rikenellaceae; genus UBA940. The sequence goes on from DBDQ01000012.1 coordinate 35,500, forward strand.
GCCACACACCACATCCACTGTGACACGGGCCGTATTCCGCCTCTCCTCTGCATTTCCCTTGTAGATAAAGGTGTGGAATCACCGTTCAGCATAATCGACGCCTCCGAGTAGCCCCCTCCGCCACCTCCCAACCAACTATATGTTCCGGGAATGGATTTATAGCTACATGCTGCACTAAACACAAGCATAGACACAATCGCGATCACCCTGAAAATATTCACATTACGCCTCACCATCTCAACTTTTACTTCACAACCTCAAACTTCGCGCCCTCACATTTTTCAAGCCGTCCCGCAAGTTCCTCCATCCTGCCATGCCGTATCAACAGGCGCAGGTGACACACATTGTCGAAATGTTGCTCCAATACCCTCGGTTCCAACTCTTTCACTACACGCATCACACCGTTAAGCTCCTCATAAGGACATTCGACCTCAATCTCCACATCAACCGTCCGCAACACAATCTCCGAAGCCGCCAACACCTCCGTCGTCGCATCTTTATAGGCCGTAATCAGCCCGGGAACACCCAACTTTGTCCCACCGAAATACCTGACCACCACCACTATGCAGTCAGTCACCTCAACCGAAAGCATCTGTCCGAGAATCGGCCGGCCGGCGGTTCCGCTCGGTTCTCCATCGTCGTTCACCCGCCACGTTTCACCTCTCGGCCCCATCCGCCACGCGTAACAGTGGTGCGTGGCGTCATAGTATTTTTTCCGCAACGCATCCAAATGTTTCTTAACCTCATCCTCACTCGTAACCGGCCACGCGTAGGCCAAAAATTTACTGCTACGTTCTCTCAGCGCAGCCTCAGCAGGAGCCGCAATCGTCTTATATTCATCGTCTTGCATCGACCGAACACAGCACACTTGGCATCAACGAATCTTTCTGAACATCCTGTTCCAACGTATCTTCCCGTCGAAGAGACCCTTATCCTTGTCAAGCGACAGCCACACAAACGACGCCTTGCCAACAATGTGATCTTCAGGCACAAAGCCCCAAAAACGTGAATCAAGAGAATTTTGCCTGTTATCGCCCATCATCCAGTAATAGTCCATTCGGAAAGTATACTCGCTCGCAGGCGCACCGTTGATATAGATCACACCGTCTCGCACCTTCAGGTCATTACCCTCGTAAGCATCGATAACACGCTCATACAAAGGCAGGTTATCAAGCGTCAGCGCAACCGTCGCACCACGTGCAGGAATCCACAGCGGCCCGAAATCACTCTCGGTCCAACCCGTGGTACCAGTATTCGGAAAAGTGTCACCGCCACCAAACCCAACCTGCTCCACAGAAAGCACATTGCTCATAGCACGCACTTTTTCAAAATTTTCAGAGGTTAGAGGCATCGCGTCATACACACCCACAGCCGGATTGTACATGACGTCGGCGCGCGAAATACCCATCCCGTCGAGCACGGCAAAAGAGATCGGCGACGAGGTTTTAACGTCATATCGCAACTGCAAACCGGGTATCTCCTTCTGAACCAAACCATTAACATAGAGTTGAGAGGCACGGATCAGAATGGAATCGCCCGGCAATCCAACGCACCGTTTCACATAATTTTCGCGCTTATCCACGGGCCGCGACACTATAGTGTAGCGCTCTTCAAGAGCCGCACGACCCGCTACGGCCCCGAGTTGCCGCTGATAATCACGCAACACATCGTAGTACGTAACATCCGGATACTCAAGCAAAACCGTGTCGCCAGCCGGAAAATTGAACACCACCACATCGTCGCGTTCGATCGGCCGCAGTCCCACGAGTCTTTTATACGGCCGCCGGATCATCTCGGAGTACGACTTAGCACCAGTCGTCGAGAATGGCATCGTATTGTGTACCAGCGGCATGGAGATCGGCGTGTTGGGCATTTTCGGCCCGTAGGTCAGTTTACTGACATACAGATAATCGCCGACCAGCAAGCTCTTTTCCATCGACGGCGAGGGGATAACGAACATCTGAAACACAAAAATGTGGATGATCGACGCCACGACGACAGCGAAGACAATCGCCTCGATCCATTCGGCCGCCACACGATATAAAGAGTTTTGCTCACGCACACTCCTGTGATATTTAAGCACATAGCGGCTGAAATATTTCGTTATAAACAGATCGAAGAGCACAACTATGCCCAACAGCATCCAAAGATTGTGCATCCACCACACAAAAACCAGAATATAAAGAAATGTCCAGACACAGAACTTTGCCCACTTATTATTCAGACCTCTCATGGCTTACAATTTAAGTAAATCGTTCATCGAGAAGACCCCCTTGCGTCCGGCAGCCACTTCGCTCACAAGGAACTCGGCTGCCGAGACTGCTCCGGCTGCCAATCCCGCGCGGCTTTTTATGTTGTGCGTCAGCGTAATAGCATCCACCGGCGACTCGTATGTAACAGTGTGGGTTCCGGGGGCAACACTTCGCCTCACCGACACCACTTCGAGCTCCGCGGGGTCGAACGCGCCCACCGCCTGACACCCCAAAACCCAGCGCAATTTCCGGTCGAGCGCGGCCACGATATCGTTGGCGATCACGACAGCCGTCCCGCTGGGAGCATCTTTTTTCTGAACATGATGAACCTCCTCCACCGTCACGTCGTACTCCGCGAAACGGTTCATCATCTCAGCCAACCGACGGTTGAGCTCAAAGGTGACGTTGACCCCGATCGAATAGTTCGACGCATAGAAGAACGCTCCCCCGCGCTGGCGGCAAAGCTCCTCCACCTCAGGCAGATGCGCCGTCCACGCAGTAGTTCCGCACACCACCGGCACCCCGATCTCCAAGCACTTCACAATGTTACCGAGCGCCGTATCGGGAGTAGTGAACTCTATCGCAACATCCACACCACTCCCCTCGAGATCATCTATTTTTGCGTAGCTGACTCCGCCGTCGGCATTCTGCCCCACGTCGATCACGAGCGCCACCTCATGTCCGCGAGCCACAAGTATCCGCTCGATCTCGCGGCCCATTTTTCCATATCCGATTATCGCAACTTTCATATTTTCAAAATCTTAATCGCCTGATCTATTCTGAACAGCGTCTCTGCTTTTCCGATTATCTCACAAATTTCAGCGATGCCCGGCCCCATCGAAGCCCCCACGATCGCCAAACGCAGCGAGTTCATCACCTGTCCCATGGGATGCCCGCCCTCTTCGACCCAACCGTGGATCACAGCCTCGAGATGCGCCGCCGTCCAATCGCCCGTCGCCGCCAGCACCTCGCGCAGAGTCGCTACACGGGCCGGATTTTCACCTTTCCAAAACTTGGCCGACGCCTTCTCGTCATAACGCACCGGGGCAACAAAAAAGTACGACGACAACTCCCAAAGATCGCCCACAAAAGTGGCACGCTCCTTCACGAGGCCCACAACACGCTCCAGTTTAGCACGTTCCCAAGCGATACCCTTGTCCAACAATATTGGCACGAACGCATCCGTCAGCTCGGCATTCGACTTGCGTAGCATATACTCGTGATTAAACCAGCGCGCTTTCTCGGGCTGGAACCGCGCACCCGACTTCGACACCCGATCCAAAGAGAACAGCGCCACAAGCTCCTCCATCGAGAAAATCTCCTGCTCCGTGCCGGGATTCCAACCCAACAGCGCGAGCATGTTGACGAACGCCTCGGGAAAGTAACCCTCCTCGCGATAGCCCGCCGAAATCTCCCCCTCGGGCGAGATCCAGCGCATCGGGAAGACAGGAAAACCGAGTTTGTCGCCATCGCGTTTCGAAAGTTTACCTTGCCCTGTCGGCTTCAGCAACAGTGGCAAATGCGCAAACAAAGGCTGCGACTCCGTCCAACCGAAAGCGCGATACAGCAGATAGTGCAACGGCAGCGACGGTAGCCACTCCTCACCACGGATCACATGGCTGATCTCCATCAGGTGGTCGTCCACAATATTAGCCAAATGATAGGTCGGCAACCCGTCGGAAGACTTCCACAACACCTTGTCGTCCAAAGTGTCTGTCGCTATGGTCACCTCGCCGCGGATCAGGTCGTTCATCACGACCTCCTCTCCGGCAGGTATCCTGAAACGTATCACATACTGGTCGCCGCGGTCGATACGCGCCGCCACCTCGTCGGCACTCAGCCTCAGCGAAGTCTCTAGCCCCTCGCGCACGGTGTGGTCGTAAGAGAACTTACCGCCCGCCGCCTCGGCCCCGGCCCGCAGCGCATCCAGCGACTCGGCCGTGTCGAAAGCGTAGTAGGCCCAACCCGACTCGACCAACTGTCGCGCATACTTTAAATATATATCCCGCCGCTCGCTCTGCCGATACGGCGCATGCGACCCCTGCGACGCAACCGAAACCCCGTCGCCTGCACCTATGCCTTCATCTATTTTGATGCCACACCAGCGCAGCGAATCAAGGATATACTGCTCCGCCCCCGGCACGAACCGCGCCGAATCGGTATCCTCAATCCGGATAATGAACTTCCCGCCATGCCGCCGCGCGAACAGATAGTTATACAGCGCCGTCCGCACGCCGCCCATGTGCAGCGGCCCGGTAGGCGACGGCGCAAAACGCACCCTTATCTCTCTCTTCATATATATTTTTCTGTCAATTTCATCGTCAACAGCGCATAATCCCTGCCCTCACTGTCCGTTTCACTGCGCCGCACACCTCGACCGCCACGAGATACTCCGGCAACTCCTCCGCACCAGCCCGGCGCACGTTACACATTAAACAGGAAGTGCATAATATCGCCATCCTGCACAACATACTCCTTGCCCTCGATGGCGATCTTTCCCGCCTCGCGGCAAGCCTTCTCGCTGCCGAGCGCCACGTAATCGTCGTATTTTATCACCTCGGCACGAATAAACCCGCGCTCGAAATCGGTGTGAATGATCCCCGCCGTCTGTGGCGCCTTCATCCCTCGTGTGAAAGTCCACGCGCGGCTCTCGTCGGCCCCGGTGGTGAAATAGGTTTGCAGATCGAGCAGTTTGTACGCCGCCTTGATAAGCCGCGCCACACCCGACTCCTCAAGCCCCATCTCGGCAAGAAACATCTGCCGCTCCTCATGCGAGTCGAATTCGGCAATCTCGGCCTCGATCGCCGCGGCAACGATCAGTATCTCCGCCCCCTCGTCGGCCACTGCGGCACGCACAGCCTCCACATAGGCGTTCCCCCCGGCAGCCGAAGCCTCGTCCACGTTGCACACATAGAGCACTGGCTTGTCGGTCAACAGGTTCAGGTCGCTGATAAACTTCCGATCCTCCTTATCGAGCTCCACGGTGCGAGCCGAACGTCCGGCCGCCAGAGCCTCCTGATAGCGCACCAAAATATCGTAAGCCCGCCGCGCCGCCTTGTCGCCACCCGTCTCGGCCTGTTTCTTCACCTTTCCTATGCGGCTCTCGACGGTCTCGAGGTCTTTGAGCTGCAACTCCATGTCGATCACCTCCTTGTCGCGCACGGGATCGACAGAGTCGTGAACGTGAGTGATGTCACCGCTGTCGAAACATCTCAGTACATGGATTATAGCGTCGGTATTGCGAATATTCCCGAGAAATTTATTCCCCAACCCCTCACCCTTCGAGGCGCCCTTGACGAGTCCGGCTATGTCTACTATCTCGATGGTGGTGGGTACGACGCGACGGGGCTTGTCGATCTCCACGAGGCGTTCCAACCTCTGATCGGGCACCGTTATCACCCCCACATTGGGTTCGATGGTACAGAAAGCAAAGTTCGCCGCCTGAGCGCGGGCGTTCGACAGCGAGTTGAACAGAGTGGATTTACCCACGTTGGGCAGTCCCACTATGCCACATTGTAGAGCCATATTTTCGTTCGAATTAAATAATCATACAAAGGTAGTGATAATCGGGCTAAACGCCAAACACGAACCGATTATTCCAAAACGTGCAGTTTTCACAAAAAAAATAACTGTTTTTACATACTTAATGGCACGTTTTCAGAACGGTCATGCAAGATGGCCTCTTCAACGAAGTAGAGGAGGAGGAGAACAATTGGGGGGGGCAGGGACCATTGGACACCGCTCCGGTCCCGGTGTCGGGCGCCAGTATTTGTGTCAAGAGCGAAGCGGGGAAAGCATGGTAGAGTTTAAATCTCCACCCCCTGAAGAGTAGCCGAAGAGCAATCGGTAACCCGAACACGCACATAATCGCCCGGACGATGATCGCCACGGGAAATAACGACGACCTTGTTCTGCGAAGTGCGTCCAAACACCTTGTCATCCGACCGTTTGCTGGTACCCTCCACGAGTATCTCGAACTCGCGGCCCACATCGCGGCGATTACTCTCGAGCGAAAGTTCGTTCTGCAACGCTATTATCTCCTCGAGGCGTGCGGTCTTCACCCCGTCGGGCACATCGTCGGCCATCGTCCGCGCCGCCAACGTACCCTCCCGCTCGGAGTATTTAAACATGAAAGCAAACTCATACCCCACCTCGCGCATCAGCGACAGCGTCTCGGCATGTTCTTCGGGAGTCTCGCCACAGAATCCGGCGATGATGTCGGTCGAAATGGCAGCATCGGGCATCGCGCGGCGAATGGCGGCTATGCGGTCAAGATACCACTCGCGCGTGTAGCGGCGGTTCATGCGTTCGAGCACACTGCTGCTCCCCGACTGTGCCGGAAGATGTATCGCGCGGCAGATATTGGACGCTGCGGCCATCGTCTCGAGCAATCTGTCCGAAATATCTTTAGGGTGCGAGGTCGCAAACCTCACCCTCAGCAGCGGACTGATCTCCGCCACACACCTCAGAAGCTCCGGAAAGTCCACCTCCCCGAAAGAGTACGAGTTGACGTTCTGCCCCAACAGCGTCACCTCGCGATAGCCGGCATCGAACAGTTCGCGCACTTCGCGCAGTATCGTTTCGGGCTCGCGGCTCCGTTCGCGTCCACGGGTGTAGGGCACCACACAGTATGAGCAGAAGTTGTTGCACCCGCGCATGATGGCCACAAAGGCGCTCACTCCAGCCGTGTCGAGCCTCACGGGCGAAATCTCGGCGTAGGTCTCCTCTTTCGACAGTTCGACGTTGACACCGCGCCCTCCCGCCACAGCCTCGCCCACAAGCACCGGCAACGACCGGTAGGCATCGGGCCCGGCAACTATGTCCACGGCGGGCCTCTCGGCCACGATCCGTTCGGCCAATCTCTCGGCCATGCAGCCTATCAGTCCCAGCACCATGCCCGGACGCCGGCGCTTCAACGCTGCGAGTTCATCGAGCCGGTTCCATATCCGCTGTTCAGCCCCTTCGCGAATCGAGCAGGTGTTGAGCAGCACCACATCGGCACTCCGCAGATCGTCGGCCCGCCCAAACCCATCGACCGCCATAATAGCCATCACAGTCTCGCTGTCCACGACATTCATCTGACAGCCATAAGTCTCGATATATATCTTCCGCCCGACCCCAACAGCCGGTTTCACACTCTGAAAATCCATACTAATTTCCCAAATAGTCGAGCAACTCTTTTTTCGAGACTCCGATAGTTCTCAAATTCGACCTTACGATAAACCCCGGAACGGGATCGATATGTGTTTGAAGAATTACAGGGCGACCCAAATCGGATCGTGCCCACACCTCATGCCCACCGGTTATCATGACAAGAGCAAGCCCCTGACTTTCCAAAAAGTCCCGGAACTTTTTAAGCTGAATATTATCTGTCGTCCCCACGGTCAGGCAAACAGGGGTATGGCAACACCTTTATCGATCTTCCTGAATGGCTTGGTGTTGAAGATCGTTTTAAAGTCGTTATTATTACTCAACAGAGTGGTGATGTCGGGAGGGCTCACCGCCGAGCCGTTCTTTATCGTCCATCCCAACGCCGCGAGTTCCGAGTTGAGCGTGTTCTTTTCCATGCCGTACCTGAAAAACTCCGCCAGCGACACCTCGAACGACTTTCTCGCCTCACTGTCGTTCTCACCGTATCCGTACACGTCGACCGCGGGGCAATAAGCGATGTGGATGTTATTCTCTTTGAATAACACCACGGAGAGTCTGACATTGATCAGTGTACCGGTATTTTTCATCGTTTTATTGTTTGGAACAAAGGTAGTGAATGACTGGCAAAACGCCAAATCTCATGAATTTTTCATATCCTCGAACGAGCGGAACCCCTCGCCAAGGGTCTCATTGGCATCGACCACCACGACGAACATTCCCGGGTCGATGTCGTGCAAGCGCTGTTTTACTGGTACTATCTCGCGGCGGCTGACGACCAGAAATATCATGTCTTTCTCCCGCCCGGTGTACATTCCCGTCGAGCGGATCACCGTCCCGCCGCGCCCCAGCTCGTCGAGAATGAACGCCCGCACCTCGTCCTGCCGCTCGGTGATGATAAGCATCATCTTGTCGTACGACCGCCCCTCGACCACAAGGTCAATGATCTGCGCGGCAATCCAGATCGTGAGCAGCGAGTAGAGAGGCAGCGTGGGACTTTCGCCCTCGATCCCCACCAACACCACCAGCGAACACACCACCACGAAGGCGTCGGCAATGAGCAACCCGTTCGAAAACCTCACGCGGGCATATTTCTGCAACAGCATGGCAATAATGTCCGTACCACCCGTGGTAGCCTGCGCCCGCACTACCAACCCGACCCCGGCTCCGATAAAAATACCGCCGAATATAGACGCGAGGATCAAATCGTCCGACAGATCGAGGCGCCCCCACAGCAACGTTTCTGCCGTCTGCGTCCCGATGTCGGGAAACAGCGCGTAGGGCAGCACCAGCATCAGCAGCGGGGTGATCAGCGACGCGAACACGGTCTTGGTGCCGAACACGGGCCCGAAAACCGCGAATCCCACGACAAGCAGGGGTATGTCCATCATGTAGCCGAACCACCCCTGCCTGACGGCGGGAAATATCTCGTGCAGGATGGTGCTCATGCCCCATATCCCGCCCGGAGTGATCTTATAGGGATACATGAACAAGATGAACCCCAACGACATGACTGTGCATCCGAGAACGATCACCAGCCACGACGACCACCATTTCCACGAGTGCAGGTCACCCTTAACTCTCAGATATAGCTGCGCGGGATTCATCTCTGTCATTTATGTATCTGTGTGTCGACCCGAAACTTAGCCCGGAACCGGCTCCTGTAAACTGACCGGCCTCCCGGCTCAGCAACCGCAGCCACAGCCGCAGCTGCCGCCAGCCTTGCCATTGCCTCCGTCGCTCGGACAGTCGTCACCGCAACTGCAGTCGGCGCCATCCTCACAGCCGCACGAACATCCGCCGCCCGCAAAACCTTGCAGGTCTTCGGGAGTGATCTCGCGAACCTCCACGACGCGTCCGGTGAAGTTGAGCGTTTTGCCCGCCATCGGGTGGTTGAAGTCCATCCTGACGACTTCGGTCACAGCCAACACGCGGCCCATCAGACGATTGCCCTGTTGGTCGGCCATGGGTATCATGTTGCCCACTTCCAAAAGACCCGGCTCGACGGTGCCGTTCACTTCGAACACGTTTTTGGGCAACTCCACGACCGCCTCTTCGATCACCTCGCCGTAACCTTCGGCAGCGGTGAGCGTGAAGGCGAAATCGTCGCCCGCTTTGAGTCCGGCTATCGCTTCCTCGAATTTGGGCAACAGCATGCCCATTCCGTAGGCAAATTTCAGGGGTTGTCCGGGCTGCGACTGATCGGCGATCTGCCCGTCGACTTCGAGTTTATAGTCGAGCGCCACAAAGGTGTTTTCTCCAATTTTCATCATTTCAATTATTTGGTTAAGTTACTTCTTTTCAATCGAGGCATCCGCAGGTGCACACGAGGTTTCGGTCTCCATATCCTGCGTCGATCTTCGACACGACTGGGAAAAACTTCGCCCCGCGAACCCATCCGGCCGGAAAAACAGCCTGCTCCCTCGAGTATGGATGTTCCCAGGGGCCAGTCGCACCTGCGATCTCGGCAGCGGTGTGCGGAGCGTTGACCACGGGGTTGTCGTCTGTACCGACGGCCGCCTCGCATTCGCGTTTAATGGCGATCATCGCTTCCACGAACCTGTCCATCTCGGCTTTACCCTCGCTCTCGGTCGGCTCCACCATGAACGTGTCGTGCACGGGGAAAGAGAGTGTCGGGGCGTGAAACCCGTAGTCCATCAGCCTTCGCGCCACATCGCCCGTTTCGACTCCGTAGTCGCGCTTAAACGATTGCAGGTCGAGTATCATCTCGTGGCCCACACGGCCGCTTTCTCCGTTGTAAAACGTTCTGTACTCGCCGCTTATTGCGCTCGCCATGTAGTTTGCGTTCACAATGGCCATCTCGGTGGCAAGACGCAGGCCCTTCCCGCCCAGCATTTTGATGTATCCGTAGGTGATGGGCAGCAACAGCGCACTCCCCCACGGGGCCGACGACACGGCGGTTATACCATCGGCGCCACCCGTCGCCACAACGGGATGGGAGGGCAAAAACGGGGCCAGATGATCGGCGCAGCAAATCGGGCCCACTCCGGGGCCACCGCCACCGTGGGGCATGCCGAAAGTCTTGTGCAGATTGAGGTGACACACGTCGGCGCCTATGAATCCGGGATTTGTCAGCCCCACCTGCGCGTTCATATTGGCACCGTCCATGTAGACCTGCCCGCCGGCGTCGTGCACGGCGTCGACTATCTCGCGAATGCGGCTCTCGAACACGCCGTGGGTCGAGGGATATGTCACCATCAATCCGGCGAGTTCGGCGCTGTGTTCGGCGGCTTTCGCCTTCAGATCGTCCACGTCTATGTTTCCGAGGGCGTCGGTCACCACACCCACTATCTTCATCCCCGCCATCGCCGCGCTCGCCGGGTTTGTGCCGTGCGCCGAGGCGGGTATCAGTATCACGTTTCGGTAGCCTTGCCCGCGGCTTTGGTGGTAGGCGCGTATCACCATCAACCCCGCGTACTCGCCCGCCGCGCCCGAGTTGGGCTGGAGCGAGCAGGCGGCGAAACCGGTGATCGTGGCAAGGTCTTTTTCGAGTTCGGCGATTAGCGCCATGTAGCCTTCGGCCTGCTCGGCGGGTGCGAATGGGTGCATGTTCCCGAACCCGGCCAGCGACAGGGGCATCATCGAGGCGGCGCTGTTGAGCTTCATCGTACACGACCCTAACGGGATCATGCCGTTGGCGAGCGACAGGTCACGCAACTCCAAACGCTTGATGTAGCGCATCAGTTCGCTCTCGCTGCGATATTTCTTAAAGACATTCTCGGTGAGTATTTCGCTCGCGCGGCGCAGCGCGGCTACCGGGAACTCGCGTCCCGTCTCGATCTTCACCGTTTTGGGCGCCTTGACCCCCATCGCGGCGGCGAAAACCGCCACCACACTCACCACCTCGTCGGCCGTGGTGAGTTCGTCGAAACTCATCCTCACCCGTCCGCCCGGCGTATAGAAAAAGTTGATACCCTGCTCGGCCGACTCCTGACGGATGACCGACACCTCGGCCTCCACTTCGAGCGTGTCGAAGAAATTCTCCGAGGCGAGTTCATAGCCCATCGCCCGGAGCGCACCGGCCACAGCACAGGTGTGGTCGTAGATATGCTGCGCCGCGCGCCGCACCCCTTCGGCTCCCTGATAAACGGCGTAGAACCCCGCCATCGAAGCGACGAGCGCGCTCGCAGTGCAGATGTTGGAGGTGGCTTTCTCGCGTTTTATATGCTGCTCGCGGGTCTGGAGCGACATCCTCAGCGCCTTCCCCCCGAGCCTGTCCACCGACACGCCTATTATACGACCCGGCATCGAGCGCTTGTAAGCCTCGCGCGTAGCGAAGTACGCGGCGCTCGGGCCACCGAAACCCATCGGAATACCCCATCGTTGGGTCGACCCAACGGCAATGTCGGCGCCCCACTCACCCGGAGCCCGCAGCATTGCCAGCGCGGCCACATCGGCCACCGCCGTCACCAACGCCCCGGCCTCGTGGGCCCGGGCCACAAAAGCCTCGTAGTCGCGCACATCGCCGTTCGCCGCCGGGTACTGCACCACGACGCCGAACTCACGTCCGGAGAATTCATAAGTCGCAAAGTCATCCGACACGATCTCGATGCCGAAAGGCTCGGCGCGCGTTAAAAGCACATCGAGCGTCTGCGCAAAAACATTCTCATCGACCACCAGCACATTGCGCCCCTCCTTCACAGCATCGCGCGACCTCAGAGCGAGCATCATCAGCATCGCCTCGGCTGCGGCCGTACCTTCGTCTAACAGCGAGCAGTTGGCGATCTCCATACCCGTGAGCGACACCACGGCGGTCTGGAAATTGAGTAGCGCCTCCAGACGCCCCTGCGAAATCTCGGCCTGATAGGGTGTGTACGATGTGTACCACGCCGGATTCTCAAACACATTGCGCATGATGACCGCCGGCACCTCGCACGGATACCACCCCTGTCCTATGAACGAGCGCACCTGCCTGTTGCGCGCAGCCAACTCGCCTATGTGAGCGGCAAACTCCCCCTCGCTCATCCCCTCCTCTGGCAGCGGCAGGTTCTTTTTGAGCCTGATACCCGCAGGTATCACCTGCGCGATAAGTTCCTCGACGCTCCCCACACCTATCGTCTCGAGCATCGCCCCCAACTCCACCGGATCGGTCACCCCGATATGCCGGTTGTAAAACACGTCTTTCATTTCGTAGTTCGTAATTCTTGATTAATACTTAAAACTGCTCCCTCCGATAAATTCGCGCAGTATCGAGGTAGGTGGTATTTCGTCGGGTGGAATGGTGACAAAGAAATCGAGCAGCTTGAGCAGCCTCTGTGCCTCGCCGTACTCGGGAATGTTGTTGCGCACGCTCCTCAGCAGCGGCACGACGTAATTTTTCAGCACCGGCAACTCGTAGAACAGCGACGAATTGAACATCACGTCGGCCCGCTCCTGGAACGGGAATATCCACCTCTCCTCGCCCCTCCGCACACTCTGCCAGCGTTTGAGTGTGGCCGAAGCGTCGGCGCCGCGCGTAACACTGTCGCGCACCATGCGGCGAATCAGGCGGTTGTCGGTCGTGGGGATGCGCGACAGGTTGTCCATCCCGATCGAGGTGAGCGCCGACAGGTATATGCTGAACTTCAGGTCGTCTTCGAGCGAGTCGGTCAGCGCGGGATTGAGGGCGTGAATACCCTCGACTATGAGTATCGACCGCTCGTCGAGCCTCAGCGGATTGTCGTGCCACTGCCGCCGCCCGGTGATGAAGTCGTATCGCGGTACTTCGACGCTCTCGCCCGCAATGAGCCGCCGCAAGTGGTCATTGAACGTGGCGTGGTCTATGGCGTCGAAAGCCTCGTAGTCGTAATCGCCCGTAACGGGATCGCGCGGGGTCTTGTCGCGCTCCACGAAGTAATCGTCGAGCGAGATCAGCACCGGAGTGAGCCCCAGCACGCGCAGTTGTATACCGAGGCGTTTTGCGGTGGTGGTCTTGCCGCTCGACGACGGGCCCGACATAAGCACCACGCGCGTTCCTCGCAGCAGGTTTGCCTCGTAAATGGTGTCGGCGATCGAGGCGAGTTTCTTTTCGTGGAAACTCTCGGCCACTTTGATGAGGTCGCTCGTCTCGCCGCCCTGAATACGGGTGTTGAGCTGGCCGATGTTGGCCACACCCATGATCGACACCCAGGCGTTGTACTCCGAGAACACGTCGAACATCTTCTGCTGCGGCACCATTTTATTGAGTGCCGTCGGATCGGTTCTCTTGGGCACGGCAATGTGCATCCCCTTGTAGTAGGGCCTCAGATCATAGAGTCCCACGTAGCCGGTCGACGGAGCCAGCGCTCCATAGAAGTATCCCACCGTGTCGCCCAGCGTGTAAAGCGAAACGTATAGCCGGGGCCGCGTCTCCAGAAGCGCGATCTTGTCGTCGTACCCTAATCGCTCGTAGCTCGCCCGCGCTTCCTCATAAAGCACCTTGTCGCGCTCGATGGGCATGTCGGCGGCGATGATCTCGGCCACGCGCGACTTGATCTGCTCGATCATCTCGGAGGTGACGTTCTCGCACTCCGAAATCTCGGAGTAGAATCCCCTCGACACCGAGTGCTTGACATAAAACTTCCGCCCCGGCCACAGGTCGTGCACCGCCTTGTTGATCACGAAGAAGAGCGTGCGCTGATAGACCCTCTGCCCCTCGAAGTGGGTGATGTCGATAAACCTCACCGACGCCGGTTCGAACAGCGTGTAGGGCAACTCCTTGATCTTGTTGTTGACGTATGCGGCGACCCACGGCCCCGCCTCGCCTGGTGCGACCCTGCGCGCCACCTCGAGCAGCGACGTTCCCTGCTCGACGAGCAATCCGTCGCCCGTATTTTCACATATTATCCTGATCTTTTTGCCCTTCATCGCAGATTTTTTAACTTTGCGCCACAAAGATAACTCAAAGAAAACTATTATGAAAAGATATTTCGCCCTTGCGCTCGTGATTTTCCTCGCGGCGTGTTCTGCCGAGCAGCGGGTCGTGATCGTGTCGACCAACGACATCCACTCCTCGATCGACAATTTTCCGCGTCTGGCGACTCTCGTCGAGGATTTGCGCGCCGCCGAGGGTGCCGACCGCGTGCTGCTCGTCGACGCGGGCGACAGGTGGACGGGCAATCCGTTTGTCGACATCGCGCCCGAGCCGCTCATGCCGATCGTCGAGTTGCAGAACGCGCTGGGCTACGACGTCACCACCCTCGGCAACCACGAGTTCGACTGG
>DBDQ01000128.1 GCA_002293665.1 Alistipes sp. UBA928
CGCAGGACTACGCGCAGTTGTACACCGACGGCGCCGCCGCCATCTTCGGCCCCGGTACCCCCGTCGCCACCGCCGCGGTCAAAATCTTGGAGTTACTACTGGCCGAGTAACATTGCCGAAAACGAAAAAATGCAGGGCACAAAAGCCCTGCATTTTTCGTATCTTTGCACGATGTCCGAAACGCACGACATATTGCGCGCCACACTCCAAAAACACTGGGGCCACGCCGACTTTCGCCCCATGCAGCTGGAGACGATCGAGAGCGTGACCGAAGGCCGCGACACACTGGCTCTGATGCCCACCGGCGCGGGCAAATCGTTGCTCTACCAACTCCCCACGATGGCGCGCGAGGATGGTTTTTGCATTGTCGTCACACCCCTCATCGCCCTGATGAAAGACCAGGTCGACAAGCTCCGGGCGAGAGGCATCTCCGCCGTGGCGGTACACTCGGGCCTGAGCTCCGAGCAGATCGACGGCGCGCTCGATCGTTGTGTTTACGGCGACGTGAGGTTCCTCTATCTGGCACCCGAGCGCATCGCTGGCGAGATGTTCCGCTTGCGCCTGCCGCGCATGAACCCCACTCTGATTGCCGTCGACGAGGCGCACTGCATCTCGCAGTGGGGCTACGACTTCCGTCCCGCCTATCTGCGCATCGCCGAAATACGCGCCCTCGTTCCCAAGACCCCCATCCTCGCCCTCACGGCCAGTGCCACCGACGCCGTGCAGGAGGACATCCGCTCGCACCTCAAAATGGTTGGCCCGCGCACGATCCGAAGCAGTTTCGAGCGCCCCAATCTGTCGTACTCCGTGCGTCCGACCGGCGACAAGAACGAGCAGTTGCTGCGCGTACTGAGGGGAGTGCCCGGCACCGGCATAGTGTACGTCCGCACACGCGAGGGGGTGGAGCAACTTGCCGCGTGGCTCACCGAGCAGGGCCTCGATGCAAGCTCCTACCACGGCGGCATGGACTCTGCGCAGCGCACTGCGCGCCAGGAGGAGTGGATCACGGGAAAGAAACGGGTGATGGTGGCCACCAACGCCTTCGGTATGGGCATCGACAAGGCCGACGTCAGGTTCGTCGTCCACTGGTCGATTCCCGACTCGATCGAACAGTACTATCAGGAAACGGGGCGCGCAGGCCGCGACGGTCGAAAAGCCTATGCCGTGCTCCTCGTGGCGCCCGACGACCAGCTCAGGGCCCGCAACCGTTTCAACACCGAGTACCCGTCGCTCGAGACGATCAAGCAGATATACGAACAGATATTCAACTACCTCCAGGTCGCGGTGGGCGAGGGAGCCGAGTGGTCGTTCGACTTCAACGTCTACGACTTCTGCCGCAAGAATAACTTGTTCAGTTGGACTGTACTCAACGCCATCAAGATACTCCAGTCGAACGGCTTCATGACCCTCACCGACGAGAGCGACCACCCGGCCCGCGTGATGTTTCGCGTGAGCCGCGATGACCTCTACCGCCTTCGCGTGGAGCGCGACGACCTCGACCACTTCCTGCGCACCATCATGCGCATGTACAACGGCATCTTCACCGACTTCCGGCCCGTGATCGAGAGCGAGATCGCCTCGCGCACGGGCTACACGCTCGACCGGGTTCGCGAGCTCTTCAAAACGCTGTGGCAGATGAGGGTCATCAGCTACATCCCGTCGCGCCGCACGCCGCTACTCTTTTTCCCCACCGAGCGCCTGCCGACCGGGGACCTCTACATCGCCCCCGCCACCTACAAGATACGCAAGGAGCTCGCCGCCCAGCGCACCGAACAGATGTTCGCCTACGCCTCCGTGGCTGCCGACGACCCCTTGGGCGAGTGCCGCAGCACGTGGCTCCGCCGCTACTTCGGCGAGACGGGAGAGCTCTCGCCCTGCGGCGTATGCGACGTGTGCCTCACCCGCAGGAAGACCGTCCCACACGTCGTTGCGAGAGTCGAAGCCCCGAAGCAATCCGGCCAAATCGCGCACGGAACCGGCAACGTCGTGGCCCCGGAAACCATCGAGAGATTGGTAAGAGAGAAAGAACAGACCGTCAAAGAACTGATACGAAACTTCACAACCGAACCCGCCGAAGTGCTCGCCACGCTCGACGGAATGATCGCCACCCGCCGCCTCACCATCGACCCCACGGGATTAATAAAAATGCAGAATTGAGTTTTGAACCGACCATAACCAAAGAGGCTCTCGCCGCCCTGCCCCCCGCCATGTTCGAAGGGGCGATCGTCGTCGTCGACCGGCCCGAGATGATCGACCGCGCCTGCAACGAACTTCTGAACGAGCGCCTGCTGGGTTTCGACACCGAGTCGCGCCCGGCGTTCCAGCGTGGAGTAGTGAACCGCATCGCACTGCTGCAACTATCCACGCCGCAAACCTGCTACCTGTTCCGGCTCAACAAGATACGCCTCGACAAGGCAATACTCAAAATTCTCGAAAGCAATAAGATAACAAAAGTCGGTCTGAGCGTCGCGGGCGACATCCGCGAGCTCGAAACACTGCGCCGTTTCCGCCCCAAGGGGTTCATTGACCTCCAGACGCTCGTGCCGCAACACGGCATCGAAGAGTTAAGCCTCACCAAGATCGCCGCCATCACCCTCGGTCGCCGCATCTCCAAGGCGCAGCGCCTCAGCAACTGGGAAGCAGTGCAACTCACCCCCGCCCAGCAACTCTATGCCGCCACCGACGCTTGGGCCTGCACCGAGATATACAAAAGACTGACGAATGTTTAAAGAGATACTTTTCGTGGGCCTGGGAGGCTTTGCCGGGAGCGCGCTGCGCTACGTTGTCGGACGATGGCTGAACGGCGGTTTCCCGTGGGGAACTTTGGCGGTCAATGTCGCGGGATGTCTGCTCATAGGCCTGCTCTACGCACTCGCCGAACGAGGCAACCTCTCCTCACCCGGGCTGCGCCTGCTGCTCACGGCGGGATTCTGTGGCGGCTTCACCACATTCTCGGCATTCATGGGCGAGAACCTCGCAATGCTGCGCGCTGGCGATCTTCTGCCGTTCGCGCTCTACACCGCCGGCTCCATTCTGTTTGGCCTCGCCGCAGTATGCCTCGGCTGGTGGCTGGCAAAATAGACGTAAGAGTCTTCTACTCCTCCAGGCGTCTCCCTCTTTCGTCGTAGCTTTCGAGAGTCCTCCACGTGCCGCCCGAAGCGGGACGCTCCTGAATCCGTCTGAGGTTTCCGTTAGCGTAGTACTCCTTGCGCCACACCTCGGTGCCGCGGCTGATGCGCCCCTCTTCGCGCAGGGTCAGCGTTTCGTCGTCGAAATATATCCGGTAGTCGCCCTCTTTTCTGTCGGCAACGTATGTGTACTCCGAGGCGAGGCGTCCTCCGTCGTAGCGGAAAGTCTGTTCCAACCCCTCGCGCTTGTCGTCCACATAATTGGTGATCTTCTCCACCGAGTTGTCGGTAAAGAACGTTTTGCTCGGGCCGTTGCGTTTGCCGCCCACCCATGTCTCCTCGCTCACGATCTTGCCGTCGCGCCTTATCTCGGTCCACACTCCGTCTTTTCCGCCGTCCCGGTAGCTGCCGCGCATCTTGACGTCGCCGCTCTCGGCCCACGTTTGCAGGAAATCACCCGTCGGGGCGCCTTTGTCGAAGTACCTCACCTCGACGTAGTCGCCTCCGTTACTCGACATCTCCACGTATTGGCGTCCGTCGGGCACACCCTCGAAGTAGTTGCGCTCTATACGCGGCTTGTCGGCGCCGAATTCCCAGTAGCGCTCGGGGCCGTGCTCCTTGCCCTCTTTGTAGCCCTTCTCTTTTTCGAGCGTGCCGTCGGTGTAGTAACTCTTTACGATTCCGTCCACCTTGCCTTCGGTGATGGGAGTTTCGCTTCTCGGAGTGCCGTCGCTGTAATATTCGATGAAAACACCGTGTTTGACCCCCTCTTTGTAAGTGCCTCTCTCCATGATAACGTTATTTCTGTGGTGCTCCCACGATCCGTTGTAGAGGCCGTCGGTGAATTCGGCCACGATATATTCGCTCCGGTAGCCGTCGATGAGCCTGTGAGTGCCGTTGAGCGGAGTTTCGCTTTCGGCCACGCGGAACAGCATCCGTCCGTCGCCGAGGTTGGTGGCGTCGATCTGCTCGATCTTGATCTCGTTCTGTGCAGAAGCCGGGGTTGCGGTAATGGCGGCAATGGCCGCAAGGCAAAACACGATGCCACAGGTGATCTTTTTCATTATTTTAAGTTAGGTTATAATTTCAACTCTCAAACAAGCCACAAAAGTAACGATTTTTTTTTCGCAAACCCGAACGGATCGAAGTCCAACCGGTACCCAATTGGCGCAAGTTTACCAACGTGTGCTCCCACCCCCAAAAAAACAACGGGAACCCCTTCCGGATTCCCGTCATTTTTTCGTGCGGACTCGGGTCACAGGCTTGCCCCATCCCCGAAAGTCTCAACCGCCACCGCTCTGCCGTGGCCCATACCATGCGGCGAGAGCCCTCTGAACGATTCTCTCAGGTAGCTGTCGAGAAACAGCAATTCGTGTTCTTCACCGACGACGGACGAGAGGAACATAGCCTCGTCGTCATATTCGTCCGGTTCGTGTGTGTCAACGTCATCCATAGGCAACCTGGAGTTTAAAAAAGATGATGGGGGTTAAACTACAACACTTTAACGGCGACTTCACACTTTTATTGCGCACTGAGTACGCCCCCGCGAAAAATAATTTTATCCTCCTCCTATGGCGTTCCGCGATCTACGCGGTGAGTATCATCTGATGTTCACTGATTAGTTTGCGCAGGTTGATCAACGCATAGCGCATCCGCCCGAGCGCGGTGTTGATACTAACCCCGCTCTCCTCGGCGATCTCCTTGAAACTCATGTCGTTGAAGTAGCGCATTACCACCACGTCGCGTTGCTCTTCGGGCAGATGGTTGATGATCCTGCGCAGGTCTTCGTGGATTTGTTCATGCACGAGCCTGTCTTCGATGGAGTCGCCGGCAAACTTCAGCGTCCCCAGAATGTCGAACCCGGCGTCGGACTCAGTGATTTTTCCTTCGCCGCGGCTGTGCCGGAAGTGGTCGATGACCTGGTTGTGGGCGATGCGCAACACCCACGAGAGGAATTTACCGTTATCGGCATACCTCCCGTCGTCGATGACCTTCACTGCCTTTAAGGCTGTTTCCTGAAAAATATCGTCGGCCACATCGCGATCCTTAACCATCATGGCAATGTAATCGGTGACCCGTCTTTTATGGCGCTCGATGAGCTTCGAAATCGCAACCGTGTCACCAGCTCGATACATTTCGATGAGCTTGGAGTCACTTGTTTTACTCATTTCCATACTCTTTCAAGTTAGTTAGAGTAGCGCTGTTTCGATAGGCAATCGTTTTTTCGACGTTTTAGATTCATTATGCGGGGGCAAGATAAGAAAAATATTTTAAACTTCCAAATTCGGGTCGGCTACCAGGATTCGTCCGCAGTATTCGCACACGATTATCTTTTTATTTTGGCGAATATCGACTTGCCTCTGGGGCGGTATGCGGTTGTAGCAACCTCCGCAGGCGTCGCGTTTCACGGTCACCACAGCGAGGCCGTTGTGCATGTTGCGGCGTATGCGGCGGTATGCGGTGAGCATTCTCTCGTCGATCTTGGCGGCGGCTTCGGCCTCCTGGACTCTCAGTGCGTCGATCTCGCGGGCCGTTTCGGCTTCGATACCGGCAAGTTCGCTCTGTTTTTGTTCGAGATCGAGCGTGCGGTCGGCCACCACTCCTTCGGCCTCTTCGGCCTGTGTCTTCTTGGCCTTGATGGCGGCAGAGTACTCTTTAAGGCGCTTGTTGACGAGGTCGATCTCAAGTTTCTGATAGTCGATCTCTTTTGCGAGTGCGTCGAACTCGCGGTTGTTGCGCACGTTCTTCTGCTGTTCCTCGTATTTGGCTATCAGGGCGTTGGCCTCGTCGGCCTCGCGGCGGCGCTGACGGGTGAGCTGGTTTAGTTCTTCGATCTCGGCGGCTATGTTTGCCGTGCGGGTGCGCAACCCTGCGATCTCGTCTTCGAGGTCCTGAACTTCGAGCGGGAGTTCGCCCTTCACCTTGTTTATTTCGTCGATCTTGGAGTCGATTTGCTGCAGTTCATACAGCGCCATGATCTTTTCTTCCATCGAGTAGTCGGCTTCCGCCGCCTTGTTCTTCACCGTTGCCATATCCTCATTCAATTACGAATTATGCTTCCAACCCCTACACAAAATAGCCCACGGGATTGCGTTCTTTCGTGCTTTTGTGGAGCGCAAAATTAGGTATTTTTTTCGAAATAACGTCATGTATCAGTTCGATAGCGCAAAATTCACTCTCGAAGTGGCCGATATCGGCGAGGAGTATCCGCCCTCTGGCGGCCAGAAAACGGTCGTGCCTCAGGTCGGCGGTGAGGAAAACGTCGGCCCCGGCCCCGATCGCCTTTTCGAGCCCGTCGCCACCCGACCCGGTGATGAGCGCCACGCGTCGCACGCGCTCCTTGTGAGGCTCGCTGTACCGGATACATCCCACACCAAGCTTTCGCTGCACCTCCCGCAGGAACTCCGTCACCTCCGTCTCTTCGGCCAACTCTCCGACCGCACCGAAGCCCACGCCCTCTCCCTCGGGATCGAGCACTTCAATGTTGGCGAGGCCCAACTGCCTGGCCAGCATCCAGCTCATTCCATGCCTCGCCCGGTCGAGATTGGTGTGCGCGGCATAGATGGCGATCCCTTCGCGGATAGCCTTCATCACCACCTTCTCGACATTGGTCTGCCCGGTGATCGCTCTCAGCGGACGAAATATAACGGGATGGTGGGCGATCACGAGCCCCGCACCCAACCGCACCGCCTCGTCGATCACCTCTTCGGAGACGTCGACACACAACACAGCACCGGTGACCCCGGTCTCGGGATGCCCCGTGATTAATCCCGCGTTGTCATAAGTCTCCTGAAGCGCCAGCGGCGCGAACTCCTCTATGACGGCGATTATATCTTTTACTCTCATCAAAACAGCGTTTGTTCAATATAAGCCGGTTGTAAGGCAGGTGCAGCATCTGCCTCTGGGGCCGACGTGGTGGTCCGGTTCTCCTCATTCGGATTCTCCGGAGGGATGGCAACTTCCTTCGGGAGCGACTGGACGGGGGCTATAACGATGCCCCCCTCCTCGATCACCCCGGCGTCGACCACGACTCCGCCCCCCGAGAGTTCATTGCGCACCTCGACGAGCAGCGCGCGGATCGCCCCTAAGCGTTCGGCGATCTCCATGTCGCGTTCGATTCCGCCACGCCCGGCGCGCATCTGTTTTTCGGCTCCGGCGAGGGTCATTCCGCGCTCTTTAACGAGGTGGTAGATCGTTTTGAGGTTCTTCACATCGTCGGTCGAAAAGAGTCGGTTCCCTTTTTTGTTTTTACGGGGTTTGATGCAGTCGAACCGTTTTTCCCAGAACCGTAGCAGGGTAGGGCTCACGCACAGCATCTCGGCAACCTCGCCCATCGAGTAATAGAGTTTCTCGGTCATAACGCCCCAAAGATAGTCAAAAGTTATAGATTTACAATCCGAAAACTGCCGGGAAGCATCGAGTTGGTTCGGTGGCCGATGCGTTTTGTCCACCCCACGGGCAGTCCGTCGTACGTGAGCAGATTGAGTCCCTCGGCCAGTCGCCCGCGCGTGGCGTCGCCGAAGTCGCGTTTCCTCAGATAATCGAGTGCCTCCTCGAGCGTCAGCGCGCTGGCAGTGGCGGGGAGGTCGGTGGGCGCCAGGTCGTGGAACAGCGCCAACGCATGATCGGGCCGTAGCTTTCCCCCGAAAATCTGCCCCATGCAAACCCCGGAATAGATCACATTGAGCCCTCCGGCCAACGCCGCCACATCGCGGTAAGCGGGTCGGTAGTAGCCGTAGCAATTATCCCCCGCGCGGGCGAACTTCATCGCCTCGGGCGACGCGACCCACCCCGCAAGCGGTCTGCTCTCGGCGCGGTTCAGCTCCACGAGGAGCTCGCGCCGTGCCCGCGGAGTCTCGCGTTTTATCCGCCCGTCGGCCTTACGCATCACGGCGGCAAAGAATCCTTCGCCCCTTACCCTGTGCGGCCAGAATCTGAAAGTCGCGATCCCGCCGGCCTCGCCGAACTCGATTCCCCATTCGGTACATTTTTTCTGCGCAGCCGAATCCGCCGTCGGCGTTCCGACATCGACGGCATAGTTTTCGGCCAGCCACGCCACATTATCCTCGTTTTCGCGCCTGTTGAAGGTGCATGTCGAGTAGATGAGCAGCCCGCCGGGTCTGAGCGCGTCCCAGGCGTCGGCAAGTATCCGCCTCTGCCGTGCGGCGCACATATCCACGTTCGCCAGGCTCCACTCGCCGCGCGCCTCCCTGTTTTTACGAAACATCCCCTCGCCCGAGCAGGGAGCATCCACGGCCAGCACATCGAACCAGTGACGGTAGGCGGCAAAGTCGCGCGGTTCGTTGCACGTCACCGCCACATTGCCAACGCCCCATCGCCTGACGTTGTCGGCCAGCACCCCGGCGCGCGCTCTGATCACCTCGTTAGCAACCACGAGCCCTTCCGGCCCCGCAAGCGTAGAGTATAGGGTGCTCTTCCCGCCCGGAGCCGCACACAGATCGAGAATGCGCGTGTGTGCCGGCAACTCTCCTCCGAACGCCGCGCGCAGAAGCCACTCCACGAACTGCGAAGAAGCCTCCTGAACATAGTAAGCCCCCGAGTGCATCGCCGGGTCGAGCGTAAACACCGGCCGCTCGGCCAGATAAGCCCCATAGCGGTTCCACGGCACCCTGTCCTTCGCCTCGGCGGGCATGGCCGCCAATTTGAAAGGGTTGAAGCGCACCGAGGTCACCGCCTCGCCGTCGAGCGCCGCGAGCAACTGCACACCCTCTTCAGGCCCCGTAAGGAGTTCTGCGTAGCCCAATCCGCCGTGACCGTTGTCACGCAGGACAGATTTCTCGAATTCGGGCGGAAACATTGTCTATAATTTGAGGGTCTTTCACAAAGTCGCACCGATCTATGTCGAGCACCATCACTTCGCCGGTGTATATATTCTCTATCCAGTTGTTGTACTTATCGTTGAGCCGCGCCAGATACTCTTCGTCAATGTTCTGTTCGTAGAGCCGTCCGCGCCGGTGTATCTGCTCCACGAGTTTCGGCACGCTCGCCTTGAGGTATATCAGCAGGTCGGGCTGCCGGATCAGATCGTCCGACAGGGCGTAGATATTCATGTAGGTGTCGAAGTCGCGCGACGACATCAGTCCCATCTCGAGCAGATTCACGGCAAAGATGTGTGCATCCTCGTGGATGGTGCGGTCCTGAATAAGGTCGCCCCCGCTCCGCAGCGCCTCCACCGCCTGGCGTATGCGGCACGACAGAAAGTAGACCTGGAAGTTGAAGGCCCACCGCCCCATATTTTCATAGAAATCGTTTATGTACGGGTTGTCGACATTCTCCAGATGGGGCGTCGCACCGAACCTCTCGGCTAAAATCTCGGCCAGCGAGGTCTTACCGCTGCCTATATTTCCTGCAATAGCTATATACATACTTCTTCCTCTGTAATGCGTAATTCATCATAACCCATAATCGACAATAAGTCGTCGGCATACTGCCTGTCGTTGGCTAGCCGCGGCACCTTGTTCTGTCCTCCCGTCCTGTCGCGCGAGGCCATCCACCGCATGAACGTGCCGGGGGGTACTGCGGTGACTACGGGCGCAACGAGGGTGGTGTCTTTCCACCGTTTGGCCTCGTAGTCGGAGTTGACCTCCTGGAGGGCGCGGTCGAGCGCGGCGGCAAAAGCGCGGACACCTCCCTCGGGTTCGCGTGTGAACTCCACGATCCATTGGTGCCCCCCCTTCGAGTCGATCTCCATGAACACGGGTGCGGCGGTGTACTCGGCCACTTCGGCCCCCGTATCGCGGCAGGCGATCCACACCGCGCGTTCGGCGTTGTCGACTATTATCTCTTCGCCGAAAGCGTTTATATATTGTCTCGTCCGCCCCGAGATTCTGATACGGTAGGGATCGGTCGAGGTGAACACCACGGTGTCGCCTATCAGATACCTCCACAACCCGCCCGACGAGGTGATTATCATTGCGTAGTTGACCCCCTCGCGCACCCCCTCGATCGGCACCGCCCGCGACGGGTCGTGGAGGTGTGTGATTGGCAGGAACTCGTAGAACATGCCGTAGTCGAGCATCAGCAGCATATCTTCGCCGAAATCGTCGGCCACGCCGAAAAATCCCTCGCTCGCGTTGTAGGTCTCCATGTAGTGCATCCCATCCGAGGGGATCAACTGCCGGTACACATCCCTGTAAGGTGCGAAGTTGACCCCGCCGTGGATGAAAAGTTCGAGCCGCGGCCACACCTCGAGCAGGTTCGACACCCCGGTGTGATCGAGCATGCGCCGCAGCATCACGAGGTTCCACGACGGCACCCCTGCGAGCGATCTCACATCCTTGGCGGCGCACTCGCGGCATATCCGCTCTACCTTCTGTTCGAAATCGGGCAGGAGCGCGGTCTTTTTACGCGGCACGCGCCAGTGGTTCGCCAACGGCGGGATGTTCTCTATCAATATTGCCGACAGGTCGCCGGTCAGGGCGTTCTCGCCTTCGCGTTCTATGCGGCGCGATCCGCCGAGGGTGAGCGTTTTTCCGCCCCACACGCCCGTCCCGGGATATCGTTCCACGTTGAAGGCTATGCAATCCTTCGGCCCGCGCAGATGGCTGTCGGCGAGGCTGTCGCGCGTCACGGGAATATATTTGCTCTTGCTGCCGGTGGTGCCGCTCGACCGTGCGAACCATCGCGTCTCGCCGGGCCACAGCACATCGCGCTCACCCCGCCGCGCCCGTTCTATGTAGGGGAAAAACTCTTCGTAGTCACGCACCGGTACCCGTGCCTGAAATTTCTCAATGAGATTCCCACCTCCACCTGATTCGCCGCCGGCGTTACGGCTACCCAATCCGTGATCGCGCCCGAAGGCCGTCTCCGCCCCTTTTTTCAACAGCCGTTCCAACTGCTCGTGCTGCACCTCGGCCGGCCGCTGCCGAAACCGCTCCACCTCCTGCATCCTGCGCGCAAAAGCGGCCTTTATCAATGGATTAATCATTGGCCATCAATTAAAAAACTTCCCGACATGGGCCTTTGCTTCGGGTTTTGTGAACACCACCACGCGGTCGTAGGCCACGATTTGTGTGTCGCCCACGGCCATAACCACTCGTCCGCCACGCACTATGCCGCCGATGGTGGCCTGTGCCGGAAAACCGAGGTCGCGAATGGGAGCGTGGGTGGCGGGCGATCCGGGTTTCACGATGAACTCGAGCACCTCGGCGCTCGTGCCGGTGAGTATCTTCACGGCCTGCACGTCGGTGGTCATCGTAAAGCGATATATGTTGCTCGCGGTGAGCAGTTTTTTGTTGATCACGGTGTCGATGCCTATACTCTCGGCCAGGGCGATGTAGTTGAGGTTCTCCACCTCGGCGATCACCTTCTTCACCCCGAGTTTTTTGGCGAGCATGGCGGTGAGAATGTTGGTCTCGGCGCGCGAGGTGACGGCCACGAAAGCGTCCATGCGGTTGATGCCCTCCTCCATCATGGCGTCGATGTTGCGCCCGTCGGCGTTTATTATGAGCGTTTTGTCCAACAGTTCGGCAAGCCTGTATGCTTCGTCGGACTTGTACTCCACGAGTTTTATGTCTATATGTTCCTGAAGCGCCGAGGCGATCTGTACGCCGATGCGGCTTCCGCCGAGGATCATCATGCTGCGTATGTCGAAAGCCTTGCGCCCCGACAGCCCCTGCACCTCGTGCACGAACTCGGCGGGCGACACGACATAGACCGTATCACCCACATACACCTTGTCGTCACCGTGAGGAATGATAGTCTCCTCGCCCCTCGCGATCGCAACGATGCGGTAGTTGAGTTGCGCCGGATCGGGAGCGATTTCGAGCATCGACCGCGCCACGAGGGGCGACTCGGCCGACGGACGGAAAACGACGAGCGACATTCTTCCACCCGAGAAATCCATGTAGTCGGTGGTGGCGGTGTGCCCCAGCAGGTTGATAACCTCCTCGGCGGCGGTCTTTTCGGGGTAGAACAGATAGTCGATGCCCATCCCGAGGAACACCTCGCGGTTGCCTGGTTCGAGATATTCGTTGTTGTCGATGCGCGCGATGGCTTTTTTCGCCCCAGTTTGCTTGGCGAGCATGGCCGACAGGATGTTGATGTTCTCCTCCTGATGGACGGCGATCACCAGGTCGGCCTTGCGCACCGAGGCGCGTTTGAGTGTTGCGAAAGTGGCGGGGTCGCCCTCGATCGTCACCACGTCCGATACCTCCGATATGGCTTCGAGCTGCTTTGCGTCGCTGTCGACCACAGTAATGTCGTGTCCCGAGCCGCTAAGCATTCGGGCCAAATGGCTTCCCACTTCTCCCGCACCTACGATCACGATTTTCATAGAATCACCGAAGTTTATCCCCCAAAGATAACAATTTTCGCCCGGAATACACTAATTTTGCAGTGCAAAAAATAATCTGTCGTTGATATGTCGGCTTGGTTAGTGATATTATTGTTTTCGGTGGGAGCGGTTCTACTGTTTGTGGTTGGGTTGTCGTTGACGTTGATGATCAAGGGTCATCACATCGACGGCGAGATCTCCACCAACCGCCACATGCGCGCCCGCGGCATCACCTGCGCTGTTCATGACGCCCTCGATTCGCCCGAAAGTTCGAAAGACTGTCCCGCCACCAATTGCTCGGAAACCTCCTGCGCCTCCTGCCGCTAACCCGTTGGTGTATCGCCGCATTAAAAAAATGAGCTTCGAGCTGTGATCCGGGTCGTGGTCTGAAGACGATCTCGTCATCTCCGCCGTGGGCGTTCCCACCTACATATTCTCGTGTGCATATTGGGCCGCTCGATTCATCAGAGTCATGAAATCGAGAGTGGCGCAAAAATCGGCCGCCGCACGCTCCGCAAGACCGGGAGCGAGAAGGTAAGCGTCGTCGAAAGACTTCGACAGATGAAAATCCTTGAGTTTCAGATAGTCATCCCACTCGCTGCCCGCGGGATACCCCGTCGGCGTGCGTTTCAGCGAGTTCGACCGGTCGAGTTCCCAGCCCGCCGCGGCTCCCGCGGAAGAGATCGCCGCCAACACCGCCTCGCCGTTGTCGAACATCTCGTCGCGCACACTGCGCAGAACCGCCGGTTCGGGCATGTAAATCCCCGCATCCAACAAGTGTCCGCCGATAAGCCCGCCTTCCGATCCGGAAGGCTCGATGTGGAAATAGTATCCCGCGTTGCCAGATTTCTTGCCGCCGGGACAGACGTAGAGTCCGAAATGGGTCTTGTAAGGTGTCTTGTCGTGTGAGAAACGGGTGTCGCGGTAGATGCGGTAGGTGCAGTCGCGCAATGTGAGCCCCCTCACCAACGGATCGAACTCACCGACGAGTGCGATCAGCTTCACGGCAAATTCGCCGAAGATTGCTTCCGCCTCGCGGTACCGCTCCTTGTTGGTCGCAAACCATTCGCGGTTGTTGTTGGCACGCAGGTCGCTCAGAAAATCGAGTATCCGTTTCATCTCATCCCCTTCATTTTATCTCCGGGTGCGTTTCGGAGCCGCCTCTTTGGCCGGTGCTTCGGCTATGATCCTGCGCACATCTTCGAGAGTGAGTGAGGCGACATCGGCCCCGCGCGGCAGTTTGTAGTTCTTGCCGGCGAATGCGATGTAGGGGCCCCACTTGCCGTTTTTCACCACCATGTCGGGCTCCTCGGCCCAGGTGCGCAGCGGTTCTCCGGCGGTGGCCTTTTCGCGCAGCACCTCCACGGCTCTTTCGAGTGTCACGGTGTAGGGGTCGTCTTTGCGGCCGAGCGAGGTGAACTTGCCGTCGTATTTGACGTATGGCCCGAACCGGCCCACGCCTATCACCACCTCGCGACCGTCGTGCATGCCGAGCGAGCGCGGCAACGACAGCAGTTCGAGCGCCTCCCCGAGCGTGATGGTGACCACGAGCTGCCCCTTTTTGAGCGATGCCGACCGGGGTTTCTCACCCTCCGCCGCCTCGATCTGCACCATCGGGCCGTAGCGGCCTATGCGAGCCGTCACTTCGCGCCCGGTGGCGGGGTCTGTGCCCAACACGCGCGTCTGGTGGGTGTCGGTACGTTCGGTGGCGAGGGCGCCGTCTATCGACGAGTGGAACGGCCCGTAGAACCGTCCTATCATCTCGTCCCACCGTTCGTTGCCTTCGGCTATCTCGTCGAATTCGCGTTCGATCTTGGCAGTGAAGTTATAGTCGAGAATATCGGGGAATTGCGCCGCGAGGTAGTCGTTCACGAGCATGCCGATGTCGGTGGGTGCGAGCCGGTTCGACTCTTTGCCCGCCTTTTCCGACATCCCTTTCTCACTCATCTTGCCGCCCTTGAGGGTCAACTGCGTGTATTCGCGTTTCACCCCCTCCTTGCTCTGTTTCACCACGTAGCCGCGCGTGATGACGGTCGAGATCGTCGGCGCGTAGGTCGACGGCCGGCCGATGCCCAACTCTTCGAGCTTTTTGACGAGTAGCGCCTCGTTGTAGCGCGCCGGCGGCTGGGTAAATCTTTGGGTTGCGGTGATGAAGGCCGGGGATACCTGCTCGCCCACGTTCATCTTGGGCAGCATCTCGTTATCGCCCTCGCCTTTACCGCCGCTGTTGCCCTCGCCGTCTTCTTCCGATTCGAGGTAGAGTTTGAGGAATCCCGCGAACCTTATCACCTCGCCCGTTGCGGTGAAGTGTTCGGCCGCTCCCGCGACGTCGATCTTCACGACTGTGCGGTCTATCTCGGCAGGTTTCATTTGCGACGCCACGGTGCGTTTCCATATCAGATCGTAGAGCCGTTTTTCGTTTGCCGTTCCATCTATCGTCTGGCGTTCGAAGTACGACGGACGGATCGCCTCGTGGGCCTCCTGCGCCCCTTTCGATGACGTTTTGTAGTTGCGTGTGTTGCTGTACTGTTCGCCGAAAAGCGCGGTCACCTCTTTGCGCGCGGCGGCCAGTGCCTGCGCCGACAGGTTAACCGAGTCGGTACGCATGTAGGTGATGAGCCCCTGTTCGTAGAGCCTTTGGGCCACAGACATGGTTTGCGACACCGACATGCCCAACTTCCGTCCCGCCTCCTGTTGCAGAGTCGACGTTGTGAACGGTGGGGCAGGGTAGCGCACGGCGGGTTTCTCCTCCACCGAGGCTACGGTGAAAGTGGCTCCTGCGCATGTTGTGAGGAATTTCTCGGCATCGCCCCTCGCGTCGAATCTTTTCGAGCATTCGGCTTTGAAGAGCACCTTTGCCGGATCGTCGGTTAGGAAAAACTCCGCCACGACCCGCCAGTACTCCACGGGCGTAAAAGCCATTATCTCGCGTTCTCTCTCGACAATCAGTCTCACCGTCACGCTCTGCACACGTCCTGCCGAAAGCGACGGCCGCACCTTGCGCCACAGCAACGGCGAGAGTTCGAAACCCACCAACCGGTCGAGAATGCGTCGCGCCTGCTGGGCGTTCACCACGTCGAGGTTTATAGTCCGCGGATTCTCTATCGCATGCAGTATGGCCGGTTTTGTGATCTCGTGGAAAACTATCCTCCGTGTCTTGTCGCCGGGCAGGTCGAGTACTTCCGACAGGTGCCATGCAATGGCCTCTCCCTCGCGGTCTTCATCGCTTGCGAGCCACACGGCGTCGGCTTTCTTTGCCTCGGCGGCGAGCTCCTTCACCAATTTTGTTTTGTCGCTGTCTATCTCGTAGTTCGGCGTGAATCCGTGTTCTATATCCACTCCGAGCCCTTTTTTGACGAGGTCGCGGATATGCCCCATGCTCGAACGCACGGAGTAGTCGGTGCCGAGATATTTTTCGATCGTTTTTGCTTTGGAGGGCGACTCCACAATGACTAAATTCCTGCCCATTCGGTTTGTTTGCTGATTCTATCCTTCAATGATTGTGTATGTGATCCTGATAGAGACAGGGTTGTCGCTGTCGAATCCTTTGAGTACGCTCTGTCCGGCTCCGATCACTCCGTAAGCCTCGGGCGCGAGATATATGGCGGGCCGAATGTACAGATATTCCGGGTCGCCCTCTTTCTCTCTGGCAAGTTGTTGGATGTACGAGGTGATGTCGAGCTCGTAGTAGCCGTTCGACCGGTTCAGGTAGCCGTTGTAGTCCAACGTGTAGACCTCGCTCGACCCGTTGGCCTCGTTCTGTTGGTTGGTGTAGCGCTCCAGGGCGTACTGGTAGTCGGGTATCGCGTGGAGTATTTGGGGCTTCAGGTAGCTTCCCAGTCGCGACATCGAGCCGTCAAGCCCCGCCACCGAGTTGTCCTCGATCCATATCCGCATCATGGCCTGGTTGATGAATATGTCCTTACCCACCGTCTGTCCGCTCTCGTCGAGCTTGAACCTCAGGCTGCGTATCTCGTCTACGAGCTCGTCGGTAAATCTCAGGTAAGCTCCCACACCCCCCATCGCCTGCAGGTAGAGCACGGGTTGGGTGGGACTCGTGGGCAGTGTGTCGGTAAAGCCGCCCGTCTGTGTTTCGAGCATCCCCAGCACCGACCCCGTGTAGTCGAAACGTGTCATGTTGACCGACAGGTTTGCCCAACTGCGCGCCACACCCTTTTTGTCGTCTTTATTCGCGTATTCCGTGTAGTTGGTGGTCGCGTCGCTGAACAAGAAAAGGCTGGCGAGGGTGTCGTAGATCGCCGTCCGGTCAAGCGTGTCGTGGTTGCGCACGTGGAGCCGCAGGCCCGACGCCGCCAGATCGGCTCCGTAGAGCGCTGCCCCGGCGGGTGAGCCGTCGGCCGGAGTAACCACCAGTCCGCGGTATTTTATGTTGAAAAGCGAATCGTTGAGATATTCGTCCCACGGCATGTTCACCAGTCCGTTCAGAAACTCCCGGCCGGCGGCGGTGGGAAACAGCCTCGATTCCACATTGCGCTTGCCGCTGTGGGAGAACTCGAAAAGTTTCCGTCCCCTGATTCTCCCGGTCTCGAAGTTGGTGAAGTACGAAGAATCCCTGTGCAGTTTCACCGCCTCGCGGCTGTCGTCGACCTCCCACACGTCGAACCTCTGCACCTGCGTCGTGTCGCCCCTCACGCCGCTAAGGGAGAACAGAATCATGGCCGAGTCGACGATCGGGTCCAATCCGTATCCTTCAGCGTCGGCGTAGGGCGTGGAGTAGGGTTGGAACTGTAGCAGCACGTCGCTGGTTTGGGCTCCGAACACCCCGTCGGGGTCGATCGTCCGCCCGAACCACGCCGATCCTGTTCTCGACGAGAGTATGCTGTCGCCGCGGTAGAGATAGGTTTTGACGCCGTTGCCGGGCGAGGTCACCTCGATTTCCATTCTCTGGTTCTTCGGGAGCAGACTCGTGCCCAACCTGTCGTCGACCTCGGTACAGCCCGCCGCTACGGCCAAAGCCGCGGCAACCGGTATATAGCTATTTTTTGAGCAAATTCTCATAGAATGTATGGTATGCGTCCATGTATTGTGGGCTCTGCCGGTCGCCGTCCCAGTCGAGCACCGGTTTTCCGCTTTGGCGCAGATAGTCGGTGACGGCCTTGTCGTCGAGACTCTCCTCGATCACCACACCGTCGGCATAGTCAATAACGAGCTTCATCAGATTTTCGTATGACGGGGTGTCGAGAATTCGCAGTTTCTCGTCGTTCATCCCCTCGTTCTCGATCTTTTGCCTCACGGCGGCGTCGAGCGTACCTCCGAAACCGTCGTTGTAGAGCGACACCACGATCTTGCTTCTACGAAACACGGGATCGCTGGCGAAAGTCCCCTTGAGGTAGACCGGCACGATCGACGAGAACCATCCGTGGCAGTGAACTATGTTTGGCTCCCACCTCAGTTTTTTGACCGTCTCGAGCACGCCCCGCGCGAAGAATATGGCCCTTTCATCGTTGTCGGCGAACATCTGTCCCGCCTCGTCGGCGAGTCCCGCTTTGCGGTGGAAATAATCGTCGTTGTCGATGAAATAGATTTGCACTCGTGCCGACGGGATGGATGCGACCTTGATGATGAGTTGATGGTCGTTGTCGTCGATGATTAGGTTCATTCCGCTGAGCCGGATCACCTCGTGCAGTTGGTTTCGTCTTTCGTTGATCGTCCCCCACCGTGGCATGAAGGTGCGTATCTCACCGCCATATTCCTGCATGGCCTGCGACAGCGTCCGTTGCCGGATCGCCATCACACTCTCCGGCAGATAGGGGTAGATCTCGGAACTGACGTACAATATTTTATTCTTGCTCACAGTGCAAAGATACGGATTTTATTTACAAAATCAGCATGGCGTCGCCGTAGGTGCCGAAGCGGTATCCCTCGTCGATGGCGGTTTTGTATGCCTTCATCATCAGGTCGTAGCCGCCGAAAGCTACCACCATCATCAACTGGGTGGAGTGTGGCAGGTGGAAGTTCGAGATCATGGCGTCGGCCACCGTGAACTCGTAGGGGTGGAAGATGAACTTGTTGGTCCAGCCCTCGAAAGGTTTCACCATCCCGCCTGTCGACACGCTGCTCTCTATGGTTCGCATCACGGTCGTTCCCACGGCCACGATCTTCTTTCCGCCACGCTTCGTGGCGTTGATCGCCTCGGCGGCGGCTTCGGGTATCGAGATCTGCTCAGAGTCCATCTTGTGTTTCGTGAGGTCTTCGACATCCACCGTCCGGAAGTTGCCCAGGCCCACGTGCAACGTGATCTCAGCGCGGTTGATACCCTTGATCTCCATCCGCTTGAGCAGGTGTTTGGAGAAGTGCATGCCGGCCGTGGGTGCCGCCACCGCGCCTTCGTGCTGTGCGTAGATCGTCTGGTAGCGCTCCTCGTCCTCGGGTTCGACCTTTTCGCGTATCCACTTCGGGAGCGGCGTTTCGCCCATCTTGTAGAGCGCCTCCTTGAACTGCTCGTGGGTGCCGTCGAAAAGGAACCGCAGCGTTCTGCCGCGCGAGGTGGTGTTGTCTATCACCTCGGCCACGAGCAGGTCGTCGTCGCCGAAGTAGAGTTTGTTGCCGATCCTGATCTTTCGTGCCGGGTCGACCAGCACGTCCCACAGCTTGAGGTCGTGGTTGAGTTCCCGCAGCAGGAATATCTCGATCTCGGCACCCGTCTTCTCCTTGTTGCCGTAGAGCCGTGCGGGAAAGACCTTGGTGTTGTTAAGGATAAATATGTCGTCGGCGCCGAAGTAGTCGATAACGTCCTTGAATATGCGGTGTTCTATTTTGCCTGTTTTTCTGCTGACGACCATCAGGCGGCTTTCGTCACGGTTTTCGACGGGATATTTCGCCAGGAGTTCCGGAGAGAACGAATAAGTGTATTGAGATAATTTCATAACATGTACTGCGGCCCCGCTTTGAGCGATGCCAAACAAGTATTATACGTAAAAAAACTAAATTTGTTTCGCTCCGGAGAGAATATTTATTATTTTTTCCATTTCGAGGGCATCCTCCACCCGGTATTCGCCGCTGCGTGTTCGCCTGAGCCCCTCCAGATAACCATCCGACGCGAGCCCGACCCCTATCTCGTGCGCGAGCGACCGGATGTACGTCCCCTTGCTGCACTCGACCCTGACGCGTAGCCGCGGTTCTTCGGGCAGCCGGCACTCGAGAAGCTCCATTTCGTAGATATTGACGAGCGCGCGCCGCATCTCGGGCTCCTCGCCTTCGCGTGCCATCTCGTAGGCGCGGCGTCCCTCCATCTTTTTGGCAGAGTAGACGGGTGGCGTTTGCAGCCTCTCGCCCGTCAGCTGACGCAGCACGAGCTCCACGTCGGGGCGGGTGATGTGCTTCCACGGGAAATCGCCCTCGACGGGGTGTTCGAGATCGTAGCTGGCGGTGGTGGCCCCCAACACAATATCGGCTATGTACTCTTTGCGCTCGGCCTGCAACTCCTCGACGCGCTTGGTGGCCTTCCCGATGCAGACGATGAGCACCCCCGTGGCGAGCGGGTCGAGAGTCCCGGCGTGTCCCACCTTGATGCGCCGCCATCCGATCCGTTCGAGCGCATACTTGATCTTGCGTACCACATCGGTCGAAGTCCACTCCAGCGGCTTGTCGACATTAAGGACATATCCCTCCGGAAAATTCAGCTCCCTCGAAAACTCCTGCTCCATCATACGAAATAGTAAACGATGGTTGCCGCGCCTACGACGGCGCAGTAGACGGCGAACCAAACGAGTTTACTTCGTTTTACCATCTCGATCATAAATTTGCATGCCGCGCATCCCACTGCGAACGCCGCCGCGAAACCTGCCGCGAGAGGTACCGCGCCGACACCCATACCACCCGAAAAGTCGCCGCGCAGGACATCCAACAGCGCCTCGCCAAGGATCGGCACGATCACCATCAGGAACGAGAACTGCGCCACGGCGGCCTTCCGGTTACCGAGAATAAGCCCCGTGGCAATGGTCGTCCCCGACCGGCTCAGTCCCGGCATCGCGGCCGCGGCCTGACCGATCCCGATCACGAAAGCATCGCGCCACGAAACCGTCTCGGCACTTGGTGTGGTGGATGTGGCGGGCCGTTCTTTGGCCCTGCCCGCAAAAACCAACAGCCCCGCCGTCAAAAGCAGCATAAGTCCCACTATCAGCAGAATGGCCGGCGAGGCGAGCATCGCGTTGAGCTGGTCACGCAGCAGCAAACCCACGACAGCGACCGGCACCATCGACAACAGCAACTTGAACGCATAGTCGGTTTCGGCATTGCGCCGCCCGTGGAAAAGCCCCGTTCCGAGCCCGCGGAATATCCCTCCGACCTCGCGCCACAGTACCACTATGGTCGCCAACACCGTGGCCACGTGCAGCATAATGTCGAAAGTAAGATTGTCGGTCAGCGTGACCCCGAGCGCCTCTTTTGCTATCTGCAAATGACCGCTTGACGACACGGGCAGAAACTCTGCGAGCCCCTGCACCGCTCCCAATATAATTGCTTCTAAAATACTCATTTATCAGTTTGTTTTGGTTCTCAGTTTGTTTTGCCGTTTACGACTTTAACCATCTCCACCATCATGAAACCATCCTGCGCGGGGTCGCGGAATTCGCGCACGACGCGGTATCCGACCGATTCGTAGAGCCGGATGTTGTGGATGCTCGAGGCTGCGGTGAAGAGTTGGAACCGCCGGCCCGCAGGGTTAAGCGCTTCAGCCTCGGCAAGCAGCCGGCGGCCCAGTCCGCGCCCGCGACAGGCGATGTCCACTATCAGTTTGCCGATCCACACACGGTCGTCCAATGCCCGGTACTTTACCGAGCCGACGATCCGTCCGTCGCCATCCACTGCCTTCAGGAATGTGTGCGTGGCGAAGTCGGCGAGGATACTGTCGAGCGTTTGCCGCAGCGGTTCTATGTCCCGTTTGCCGTGCGCCTCGGCCTCGGTTGCGAATGCGCGCTTTTGCAGATCGAGAATCTCTGCGGCGTTGTCTTCCCCCGCCGTGGTTATTTTTTCGCTCGTCGTCATGATTTCACCGGGCTGTCGCCGACAACGAAGCTCATTTCTTGGGCCGCCACATTATAGCGTAAACCTCGAGCGCGAATCCTGCGATCACTACAATCGGGGCGAGGGTGATTCTCCGGAAACTGAACATCGCCTCGTTGAACACCGTCGGATCGTCGCTCCCACCGCCCGACATCAACAAAAATCCGACGATCACCATTCCCAGCCCGATCAGCATAAGCAGGTAGTTCCTGCGCCCGAGAGCCATCCGCGCCTCACGATCTTCATCTGTCTTCTTCTGTATTTTCGCCATATAATTATCCGTTTTCAATTTTTTACTTTCATATTAAATCAGCGCCATCGCCGACTGCTGCCGCGTGGCCTTCCGCACGGCCAGCATAGTGAATATCAGCGACAGGACGACTCCGAGAACGATCATGCCGCCCGAGATGGCCCCGAGCAAAACATTGCTTCTGAGCAGATTGATCCCCGGCGCCCCTTCGTGCAGCCCGACGACCAACAGCGCGAAAACTCCCGTCGCTATGATCCCGGCGAGAAAACCGTGCAGTGCTGCCGACGCCACGAAGGGCCGCATGATGAATCCTGCGTTGGCGCCCACCAATTTCATGGTGTTTATTATCCTCCGTTTGGCTATGATCGTCATGCGTATCGTGTTGTTGAGCAATATGAGCGATACCACCATCAGCGCCCCGCCGAAAAGCAGCAGCACGACGGCGAACTTGCTGAGATTGGTGCCGATCTGCTCGACCACTCCGCGTTGGTAGACAACCTCTTCGACGCCGTCGGTCGCCTCGGTCGCCGCCACGAAAGCCTCGATCACCTCCCTCTCCGATCCGCGCGCCACAAGCCCCACCTCGAAACTGTCGGGCAGGGGATTGGCCGCCGGGTCATCGCCCAGGAACGTGGTGAAATCTTCGCCGCTCTCGGCGGCGAACTGCGCGGCCGCCTCGGCCTTCGGAATGTAGGTCACAGAGCGCACGACATCCCGCGCCTCGAGCTCCGCACGCAGGGCCGAGGTCTGTTCCGCTGGCAATCCATCGCGCAGCATCACGTGGATCACGACGCTCTCGCGCAGCCGCTCGGTGGCTTTCAGCGCGTTGAGGATCAGATATGTGGTCGACCCCAACAGGAACAGCACCATTGCGATGCTGATCGTCGAGACGAAGTAGGAACTGCGGACACGCCGTTTTAATCTTTTATCTTCTTGTGCCATTTTCAGAGAAGTTTCAATCGTTTCGAGTCTTTCGTCTGCCGATTATCACTGCGGCGGCAAACCACAGCAGGATCGCGATCGAGCAAGCCAGCGTGACTCCCTCGACGGCGGCGAAGTGCGGTGCGCGGAACCGCCACTCGACGGTGTGCCTGCCTGCCGGAATCTTCATCGCGCGCAGTATATAATCGGCCCTGAAATAGTCGGCAGGTTCGCCGTCGATATACGCCGTCCACCCCTTGTCGTAGTAGATTTCCGAGAACACGGCCACTCCTTCGGCTGTCGCCCCGGCCTCGTATTTCAGATAGTTGGGGTGGTATTCCACGAGTTCGATGGCGGAGTTTTCCGCGGGTGCGATATTACCCACCGCATCTCTGAACCGCTCATCGACCACGGCCCGGTGCCGCAAGTCCGTCTTGTCCAAAGCCTCGAGTTCAGCTGCCGCGCCGTCGACCCACATCACGTCGTCCACGAACCATGCCGCGCCCATCGCCCCGCCGTTGAGCTCCACCGTCCGCGTGCCCGACGCCGGGTCGCTGACAATAAAGTACTTGGTGTTGAGCATGCCCAGCACTCCGGGATGGAAACGCGACAGGTAGCGGTCGATCACATCCTGATAGCGACGCAGTTTGGCGGCGTGGTAGCCCCCCACCGAGCGGTGGAAATAGGACGTGATCGCCTCGTTGAAAGGGTTATCTGTGTTGAGCACGCGGAATCCCGGCTCGGTGTCGTTCATGATCTCAAGGTCGGCCTCGTCGGGCGTCACCTCCACTCGGGAGCGCGCCGCGAAATCGTCGTGCGACAGGAAGCGCAGATCGACCGGCACCATGTCGGCCAGCACCAACACCGCAAGTGCGCCGACACACAGCCACCCGCGTTTCAGCGCCTTGTTCCCGTCGCCTTTGCCTGTTTTCGGCCTCCCGGCCCACAGCCGCACCACTCCCGCGGTGAGCACCACGAAGACGAGCGACCGCCAGCAGTCGGCCTTCAGCAGTGACGCCCGCTCTGCGTGAACAGCCTCCACCAAACCCGGTACGCCGTCGTAGTAGCTGTCGGTAGGCGACACGAAGTCGAACACCCCGCCGCCGAAGAGCGCGAAGAGAAGCGTCACACCCCCCGTGAGCCCGAGCGACCACATGAGGCTGCGCGTGAATTTCTTGCGGTCGGCGACCACCTCGCCGCGCCAAAGTTGCGAGGCGACGATGGCGGCAACGAAAGGCACACTCCACTGCAACACGGCCAGCGCCATAGCCACCGTGCGGAATTTATTGTAGCCGGGCAGCACGGCGAAGCTCAGTTCTGTGAACCACATGGCGTTGCGACCCCATGCAAGCAGCAGAGCCAACATGCTCACGCCCAGCACCCACCACTTTTGCCGCGCAGGCAGAACGAACATGCCGAGCACAAACAGGAACATCACGACCGCTCCGAGATAGGTGGGCCCGCCGGTGCCCGGCTGAGTGCCCCAGTAGGCGGGCAGGGTGGTGGCCACTCCGGCCGCGTCGTGCCGCGGATAGCCATAGTCGATGAGTGCCCGGGCAACGGGGCCGTCGGGAGCGAATCCGCCTGCCGACGAGCCGCCGCGAAAGTTGGGGATCAGCATGTTGAGGCTCTCGCCCGTGCCGTAGCTCCATGCCGTGGCGTACTCTATGTCGAGACCGTCGTTGTTCCCGCCGTCCGCCGCGTCCGCCGCCACTTCGGAGCCGCCGCGTGTCGTTTCGGGCGAGTGTTCCAGCGTGTACCACAGGTGGGTGAAGTTGGC
>DBDQ01000025.1:0-321 GCA_002293665.1 Alistipes sp. UBA928
AATGGCAAGGTATGTTTCGAGATGCTCAAACAATCAATTTGATTGTAAATTTCACGCTAACAGAACGTTAGACAGATTTAAAGAGAGAGCGGGTAATGACTTGGCAACTGTTCTCGTTTCAGCGATTTGCGGCGCAATGCGCGGTGTCAAACAACTCTCGAACACAAATGTAGACAAATTTTCGATTTCGCCCACTCCGGCGAAGATTTTTTTGTTTTCACAGGCATTTCCGCGCCGTACCGTGTCGGGTACGTTGGCCGCCGCCCCTCTTTTCGCGCGCCCGTGTTTGAGGCTTTTGGGGGCCTCCACACGGGCGCGCGA
>DBDQ01000025.1:361-3937 GCA_002293665.1 Alistipes sp. UBA928
GCCCCGTGTACTCCGACCCACCTCGCGCCGGACGCATAGGCGGCGAGCTTCGACACGGGCATGAAAGAGTTTGTTTGCACTTTGCGGCCATCGGCCTTTCCGCCTCCGTTCCGGCGCTTTTCGCACATGCTCGTCGCACCATGGGAACCCCCATGCGGCTCCNNCTCACGAGCACGAAAATCCCTCGGCCGGAGACGCAAATTCTCTCGGTCGCAAAATCCAAGCAAACTCTGCTGCCCTATCATCTCGACCGCCGACCATGCGTCCGACCATGCCTTGCCTCCGTCAACTCGCCTCATTCCCAACCGCTCATCCATGCCTCAAACCCGCCGCGCCAATTTCGGGAGCGTTGCTCCCGTGCAAAGTGACAGGGCCGCAAGCGACCCGCACTGTGCGCTCGAAAACTGCGTTTTCGCGAGAAGCGTCGCCACACAAAGCGCGCCGCCACTTCTCGGAGGGAGAGGGAGCAAGGTTATCTCACGGGTTACCCGAAAATCGCTGGGGCGGATTTCCTGCCACCTCGCGCCCACCTTGCCCCTGCGGGGGGCTTTCGGTCTGGCGGCAGGATTCGGGGGCATCCGAAACCCTTGCCGCTTCCCCGCCTCGCTCCCGATGGTCGCAGTCGGGCTGACCGGAGATGCAAGCCTCCGGACGGCTCCCGTCGGTCGCCTTTCCTGCGGCTTACGTGGGTAGATTGATTAATTCAAAAACATTTTCTATCTTCGCGGCATGGAATCTCAGGGAAACCTAATTCAAAAAAAAGCATGAAGAAACTGTTTTTATTCGCGGCGATGGCCGTAATGGCGGCGGCGATAGCCTCCTGCGAGAAGTACGAATCGGGAGAGACAGGAACCACGACATGGAAACTCAAAGATGGTGTTCTGACAATTAGCGGCACAGGCGCTATGACCAATACTGCCAAAGCGAACCTTTATGTCTACAACCCCGTGCATCCCGATCTTCATAGCTACACCTCCATCTGGGAAGCATATAAGAAGGACATCACGAAGGTTGTCATCGGCAACGGCGTGACGAGCATCGAGGGTTTTGACGGTTTCACCGCTTTGACGGACGTAATCATCGGCGCGAACGTGAAGACCATCGGGGACTATACTTTTGCCGGTTGCACCGCTTTGGAGAGCATCTACATTCCCGTCGGCGTCGAGACCATCGGGGCGGGGGCTTTTAACGGTTGCACCGCTTTGAAGAGCATCGACATTCCCGACGGCGTGACGACCATCAGGGAGGGGACTTTTTACGGTTGCACCGCTTTGATGGATGTAATCATCGGCGCGAACGTGAGGAGCATCGAGCACATCGCTTTTATGGGTTGTACCGCCTTGGAGAGCATCGACATTCCCGACGGCGTGACAACCATCGGAATAAAGGTTTTTGAGGGTTGCACCGCATTGACGGCAATCGACATTCCTGCCAGCGTGACGAGCATCGGGAAGTCGGCTTTTGTCGGTTGCACCGCATTGGAGGGCATCGACATTCCCGACGGCGTAACGAGCATTGAGGACAGTACTTTTGACTCTTGCAGCGCTTTGACGAGCGTAACCTTCGGCGCGGGCGTGGAGAGCATTGGGCTCGGTGCTTTTCACAATTGTACCGCTTTGAAAAGCGTTATTATTCCCGACGGCGTGCGGACCATCAGGGCTGGGGCTTTTGCGGGTTGCATGAAGTTGGCGAGCGTAACCTGCCTAGCGACCACGCCGCCGGAGCTCGGCCACGATAACTTCGAAGCGGACGGCGACATTCTGCACGTTCCCCTCGGCAGCGTGGATGCCTACAAGGCCGCCAATCTTCCCGATGGATGGCCAAACGATTGGGCTACCGCTTTCGCCACCGACAACATCGTGGCGATAGTTCCGTAGCCGTCGCACGTGCTTAATCGCGCAAATACACAGCAACGGGGGTTGCGACCGACACGGCCGCAACCCCCGCCGTTATCTCCGCCGCCGCCGTTCGGGGTGTCCAGAGGGGCAAAGCCCATCGGCTTATTGGGGTTTTTCAGCGTCCCTTTGGGATGCGGACCGGAAAAACCCCTAATAAGCTATGGATATTGTAAATATCCCTGGGAGGCGCAGTGGGTCAATTGTTAGCAGTTTTTTGTTACTGAGCCGTTGTTACTCGGTGTCGTCGGTGCAGTGAGTTTAGCGGGTCGAATGAGTCGGGTGAGTGTGATGTTTCCTGTTCCCCGATTCGATTGCCGCCCCCGCTCGCTTGTCTCTGTGGAGACTCCCCAAAGTCTCAAGGGGCAAGCGAGCGGGGGCGGCGGTCAGTTTGGAATCGCCCGTTCTCTCACCGGAAAGACTATCGCGATGGGAGGTGCGGCTCTGTGGGTGGGTTGTGTTGCCCGTTCCATAAGCCAATGCCGAAACGTATCCGCTTGCCACGACTGTACCCGGAACGCCACCGCCGCGANNTCGAGGCCGTAGTATTCGGGGTGGACGCCGTGTCCGTCCGCTATGCCCGATTTCTCAATCGCCCGGATATGCCGCTTGGCGGTTTGATAATATGCGCCCAACAGGGCGGCAATCTCGCTAACCGACATCCTCACCCGACCAAAATCCCTCGGAGCGACTATCGCGCCCTCGTCCGTGATGGTTATAATCTCTCTTTTCATGGCCGTGCGGGTTAATTAACTGCATTAGCTTTGGTGCGTCGCAATGCTGTCTGCATTGGGATTACCTTCGGCGATGTATTTGCCGCCAATCCTGCCTCTAACTTTTCACCGAACGCCGACATATCCCGCTCCAGCTTCTCAGTTGTGATTTTCGCGTAAATCTGAGTGGTCGTAATTTTCGTGTGGCCGAGGATTTTACTCACACTCTCGATGGGCATCCCATTGGTAAGTGCCAGAGTGCCAAATGTGTGGCGGCTTTGGTGGAACGTGACGCGCTTGTCGATCCCGCACGCCGCGATTATCCGCCGCAGTTTGATATTCGTCTGCTGGTTGTCGGGAAAATCGAACAGGTGGCCGCCCTTGCGCACTGGCACGTAGCGTTCAATTATCCGCAACGCGCTGTCGAGCAACTTCACTCGGAACGGAACGCCCGTTTTCTGCCGCCGTGAGGCGATCCACCACGCCCCGCCAATCTGCACGAGGTTCTCCTCGGTCAGATTCTTGATATCGACGAACGAAATCCCGGTCAAGCACCCGAAAACGAAGATATCCCGTATTTTGGCCAGCGCGGGATTGTCCAAAGAAAGACGAATCACCCTCTGTAATTCCTCCTCGGTCAGAAATTGCCGCTCTTTTTTCGAGTAGCTGACACGATAGTGCGCAAACGGATTGCGATGCAGATGCCCGTTGGTGTGGGCGCGAGTGACAAGCATCTTCAACGGCGCGATATATTCGGCAACAGTTATCGTTTGCGAGCCGACCTCCGTGCGCAGGTAGATATCGAACCCGCGAATAAAATCTTCGTTCAACTCTTTCATTGCCATGTCTTTACGCTTATAGTGGGTTTTGATGAAATTCGCGAGATGGTTGCGTGCAATGCAATGTTTTTGGTAGGTTTTTCGCGCACGGTCTTTCCCCACTCGCTTGGCAAAATCGGCGATGAATTT
>DBDQ01000098.1 GCA_002293665.1 Alistipes sp. UBA928
GCAGCCCGAACCGTGGGTATTGCAGGTGGCCACGTGGTCGGAATGGAACTCCGTCACACGGCCGCCCCGTTCGAACAGCAGCGAAGTGAGGCGCGGCCCGCTCAGGTGGCCGCCCTTGAGCAGCAGCGCGCGGCAGCCGAGGGTGAGTATCTTTTCGCCCGCAGCCAGCATGTCGTCGAGCGTGGCGACGGGCATTCCGGCCAGCACCGCCGCCTCGTCCATGTTGGGAGTGATGATGGCGGCCATAGGAAAGAGCCTCTCCACGATCGCCCCTATCGTCGCCTGTTCGATCA
The DNA here is from genome assembly GCA_002293665.1 of Alistipes sp. UBA928. GTDB lineage: Bacteria > Bacteroidota > Bacteroidia > Bacteroidales > Rikenellaceae > UBA940. The sequence goes on from DBDQ01000098.1 coordinate 294, forward strand.
GCCGGTGGCCGCTCGTCGACACCATCACGGGGTCGAACACTATGCGCCCGCGCCATGGAGCGTCGGCAGGATATTCGCCGAGGGTGTCGGCTATCGTGGCGGCAAGCTCCGGCGAGTGTACCATGCCGATCTTGATTGCGTCGGGCAGTATATCTTCGAGGATCGCCCTCATCTGGTCGGCCACGACGGCCGTCGGGATCGGGTGGATCGACCGCACACCGCAAGTGTTCTGCACCGGCAGTGCCGTCAGCGCCGAGGTGGCGTAGCATCCCAGCGCCGAGATCGTCTTGATGTCGGCTTGGATGCCCGCCCCGCCGCTCGGGTCGAAACCGGCGACGGTCATTACTGAGAAGTATCTTTTCATGACTCGATATTTAGCCGTGCGGCGAACTCCCCGCCGGTTATGTTGTGGAGTTTATCTAACAGCGCCACTTGCAGAGTTCCGGGGCCGGGGGCGTCCTCAGCCGCAATTTCGCCACAGATGGCGAACAATGCCGTTGCCGCGGCCACAACCTCAAGCGTATCACCACCCACAGCGACGAAAGCCCCTGTCACCGCCGAAGCCGAGCAGCCGAGCCCCGTCACGCGGGTCATAAGCGTACTGCCGTTATGCACCAACACGGTGCGCTCCCCCGATACGATAATATCGGTCTCGCCCGAGACGCACACCACCGAGCCGAACTCCCGCGACAGTCGGCGGGCAGCCTCTATCGCCTCGGTGCTTTCGGCGGTGCTGTCCACACCCTTTGTGACCGGAGTCGATCCTCGCATGTTTTGCGTAGCCAAATTCGCCGTGGCCGTTGCCACTGCCATAATCTCTGAGGCGTTGCCGCGGATCACGGTTGGGCGCAGGGCCAACAGCGCCGCCGACACCTCGTCGCGATATGGCGTGGCGCCGGCACCCACGGGATCGAAAACCCACGGCTTGCAGAGCCGCACCGCCTCACGCGCGGCGCGCAACATCGTTTCGGCCCAATATTCGTCAAGAGTGCCTATGTTGACGACCACCGCGCCGCATATCCCCACCATTGCCTCCACCTCGGAGTGTGCGTGCGACATGACGGGCGACGCGCCGACGGCCAGAACGGCGTTGGCGGTGTTGTTCATCACCACGAAGTTGGTGATGTTGTGAACGAGCGGCGATGCTTCCCGCACGCGCCCGACGTGTTTCCAAAGAGTCTTTTCCATCAAATTTTCCTAAAGACAGCCGCCGTGCGGCAGATGTTGTATATCTGCATGAAATGGCGCCCTTCGGCTTCGTAGGTGAAGTGTTCGGTGGTGGCATCTTCCCGTCCCTGACCTCCGAAACGCTCCTCGTCGGTGGAGAGCACAAGGCGGTATTTGCCCGCCTCGGGGACTTCGATCGCGTAGTCGGGCCGCGAGTGCGACGGGTGCCAGTTGAATACGAAGACAAGGCCGCCGCGCGCGAATACCATTGTTTGCCCCCCCTCGTCCATTTGCAGGCGCCACGGGTAGGGCTCGGAGAGCACGGCGTGCTCTTTCACCGCCGCGATCATCGCCCCGTCGAAGGCGAGCAGCTGCGAGTAACGCAGGAAAGGCGAGTCGGCCAGCGACCACTGACGCCGCGCGTGGGCGTAACTCCAACCATTACCCTCGCGCGGGAAGTCGATCCACTCGGGATGACCGAACTCGTTACCCATAAAATTGAGGTATGCCGTGCCCCCCGCGGCGATCGTCACCAGACGGATCATCTTGTGTAGCGCCATGCCGCGCTCCACTACGAGACTCTCGTGCCCCACATCCATCGAGTCGTACATCGCGGCATCCATCAGGCGGAAGGCTATCGTTTTGTCGCCCACCAGCGCCTGGTCGTGGCTCTCGGCGTAGGCCACGGTACCGACTCCGGGCAGGCGGTCGGTCATGATGTTCCAAATCTCCCAGATGTTCCACTGCTCGTCGGGCACCTCCTTCAATAGCCTGATCCAGAAGTCGGGGATCGCCATGCCCAACCGGTAGTCGAACCCCACTCCCCCGTCGGCGATCGGTAGCGCCATACCCGGCATTCCGCTCACATCCTCGGCAATGGTGACGGCCTCGGGGCGGAACTCGTGGACGAGGTGGTTGGCAAGCGTGAGGTACGTAAGCGCGTCTGTATCGACATCGGGACCGAAGAATTTGTCGCGGCTGTCGAACTCGGTGTAGCCGTGGTGGTGGTAGATCATGCTCGTAACGCCGTCGAAACGGAAACCGTCGAAACGGAACTCGTCGAGCCAAAACTTCACGTTCGATAGCAGAAAGTGTGTCACCTCGTTCTTTCCGTAGTCAAACAGCATGCTGTCCCAATACTTTTGGTATCCCGCCTCTCCCGGTTTCGAGTATTGATGATCGGTGCCGTCGAGTTCGTTCAGCCCCTCGTTGAGGTTCTTAACGTAGTGGGCATGCACGAGGTCCATCACCACGGCGATGCCCATCTCGTGGGCGCGTTTAATAAGCGCTTTGAGCTCCTCGGGGGTGCCACAGCGCGAACTCACGGCAAAGAAGTTGGCCACATGGTAGCCGAACGAGCCGTAGTAGGGGTGTTCGGCCACAGCCATCAACTGCAATGTATTGTAGCCCTCTTTCTTTATTCTCGGCAGTATGTTTTCGGCGAATTCCGTATACGTCCCTACCCCCTGTTTCTCCTGCGCCATGCCGACGTGGGCTTCGTAGATCAGCAGCGGAGTACTCTTCGAAATCTCAAATCCGCCGTCGGCGTTCCGGCCCCAGTCAAAAGCGGTCGGATTCCAGAACTGGGCGGTGTAATCTTTGGTGTCGTCGTTCTGCACCACGCGGCGTGCGTAGGCGGGAATTCGGTCGTGCCAACCGTTCGCGCCATGCACATGCATCTTGTAGAGAGATCCGTGCACCAACCGCCCCGCGTAGATCGCGTCGGGCAGGAATACGCTCCACACACCGTCGCGCCCCCGTTCGAGTCTCAGCTCGGTGCGCTGCCAGCCGTTGAAGTCGCCGAACAGAAACACATCATACGCTCCCGGCAGCCACTCGCGAAACCACCACCCTGCCAGCGTATCGTCTCTCTGAAAACCGAACCAGCGGTAGCCGTTCGCAAAGTCGGACAACGTGCTCCCGCCTGCCAACGCGCGCAGCCGCTCTCCGTATCTCCGGTACCTCGCATCTATCTCCTCCGCGACCGGCCACAGCCACTCGTCGCGGGCAACCATGGGCAGTCTGTTATATTTTTGAACCATAGCCCAAAGTTACGAAAAAATTCGCTACATTTGCCCGGGCATGCCCCGAAAAATCACTATTAAAACTAACACTACGTACTTTATGTTTAAGAATCATCCCAAAGGTCTGCTTCCGGCCGCGCTGTCGAACATGGGCGAACGGTTCGGTTTCTACGTCATGATGGCGATCCTGCTGCTGTTTCTCGATTTCAAGTTCGGGTTCCAGGGTTCGCAGGGCTCGATCATCTATTCAGTATTCTACGCCCTGATCTACGTGCTCGCGCTCGTGGGAGGGCTCATAGCCGACAAAACAAAAAAGTATAAGTCGACCATCGCCGCGGGACTCGTGCTGATGGCCGTAGGTTATGTTCTACTCGCAATCCCCACCCCCACTCCCATTCCCGAAGCGAGCCGGGTGCTGATCCTCGCGCTGACGTGTTTCGGCCTCTTTGCCATCGCCTTCGGTAACGGCCTGTTCAAGGGCAACCTCCAAGCCGTGGTAGGTCAGCTCTACGACGATCCGAAGTATGCCGACAAACGCGAGACGGGGTTCCAGATATTCTACATGTTCATCAACATCGGGGCGATGTTCGCGCCGCTCATGGCCGTGGGCCTTCGCAACTGGTGGGTACAGAGCCACGGTTTCGCCTTCAACAGCGACCTTCCTGGCCTCAGCAACCAGCTCCTCTCGGGCACCATCACCCCCGAAGCCACGACCCGTTTCGGTGAACTCGCCGGGGAGGTGGGCTACGCGGGAAGCGACCTCACGTCGTTCGCCTCGGAGTACCTGAGCGTCTTCGTCACGGGCTACCACTACTCATTCGCACTCGCCATCGCCGCAATGCTCATCTCGCTCCTCATCTTCTTCGCCTACAAGAACCGTCTGCCCGATCCCGCGGCTAAAAAAGTGGCTAAAGATGGAGCGGCAGCCTCGACCGTCGAGATGGACGCCGCCGAGATCCGCCAGAGACTGTACGCCCTGTTCGCGGTCTTCGCCGTGGTGATATTCTTCTGGTTCTCGTTCCACCAAAACGGACAGACGCTCACGCTCTTTGCCAACGAATACACGAAACTTATAAAGATACCGCTCGGATTCACCACCCTCGAAGGGGCCGAAGTGTTCCAGGCGTTCAACCCCATATTCGTGGTGCTGCTCACGCCCGTGATCATCGGCCTGTTCGGCTGGATGAAGGCCAAGGGGTGGGAAATATCGACACCCAAGAAGATCGCCATCGGGATGGGTATCACCGCCGCCGCCTTCGGATTAATGTCGCTCGGATCGTTAGGAGTGCCCACCTACGACGCCGCACAGGCCGCCGGGGGTCTTGCCGACGCCGCCCGCGTTACACCGCTGCTGCTCATTGGCACCTACCTGATCCTCACCACGGCAGAGCTGTTCATATCGCCGCTCGGCATAGCATTCGTGTCGAAAGTCGCCCCGCCCCAATATCAGGGCATATTGCAGGGTGCGTGGCTCGCCGCCACTGCCGTCGGCAACCAGCTGTTGTTCCTCGGAGTGGTGTTCTACAAGAGCATACCCATCTGGGCCACGTGGTTGATCTTCGTCGCGGTGTGCCTCCTGTCGATGACGCTGATGCTCGTCATGCTCAAATGGCTCGAAAGAGTAACGAAATAGTGATTTATCACCCGGCGTATTCGCAGTTGCCGGGGGTTTCGAATTCGACCGTAACGTGATCCGCGCCGTGGTTTCGTGCTATGGCGCGGATCTTTTCTTTGATCTGCCTGAGGTTTTCGATCGTGAGGTCATCGGCCACCACGACGTGAAGTGTCATAACGTGCGTGGAACCATCCTGCGACCAGAGATGCAGATCATGAATATCGACGACGCCGTCGAGAGCGCATATTTCGGCGGTGAGGCGTTCGGTGTCTATCTCTTCGGGAACTCCCTGCAACAGAATGCGAAAGGTGTCGCGAAGATTTTTCCACACGTTCCACACCACCCAAGCCGTGATGGAGAGCGAGATTACGGGGTCGAGCAGGCGCGTGGCGGGGTGGTCGACAAAGATCATCACCGTGCTCGCGACAAGCACCGCCACCCAGCCCAGCACATCCTCCATAATGTGGAGGAACGCCGCACGTTCGTTGTGCGTCGAGCCGCGCTTTAGCCGCAGTGCCGCCGCGCCGTTCACCGCGATCCCCACCACCGAGAGCCAGAACATACCCCCGGCATGCACGGCCTGAGGTTCACCCAAACGCCGCACCGCCTCGATGACGATGAAGATCGAACTTACCAGCAGCACTCCCGACAGAAAGACGCTGCCCAACAGCGAAAAACGCTTGTAACCGTAGCTGAAACGCGCGTCGCGCCCACGCTGCGACCGTTTTTGGAATATCCACGCCACTCCGAGCGAGACGCTGTCGCCGAAGTCGTGCACGGCGTCGGACAATATCGCCACGCTGTTCGTCGCGATACCCCCCACTAACTCCACAACCGCGAAACCGAGGTTGAGGGCAAACGCCGTGGCGATGTTCTTTGTCGCCCCGGCGCTGTGTGCCTGGCCATGTGAGTGGCCGTGGGTATGTTTATGATCGTGGCTCATTTCAGCGGTGAGTCGGGCTCGCGGGCCATCACCTTATAAAACATGCGGTCGAGAAACCCCGGCGCAAACTTCTTTATTAAATGCGTCGCGCGCCCCTCCCACTCCATCAGCAGCAGGCGGCGTCGACGGCCGATACCTTTCACTATGCGGCGGGCCACCTCTTCGGCCGTCATCATGCGCCCCTCCTCGCGC
>DBDQ01000117.1:0-9060 GCA_002293665.1 Alistipes sp. UBA928
CTCGACGCCGCGGTAGATGCCGCCGTAGACCTTTTCGCGTCCCGCGGTGGGGAGCACATCGAGGCTCGGGGAGCTGTCGGCCACGATGCGCACCGTGGCGGGAGTGCCCCAGTGGAGCAGGTTGGTGATTTCGACGGTGAAGGGTGCCGAGGCTCCGCGATGGGTGGCGCAGTGGAGACCGTCGATGAAGACGTTGGCCACGCTCGCCGCGCCGCCGATCCGCAGGAATACGCGCCGGCCCTCCCACGATGCCGGCACGTCTATTTGTTTGATGTAGTTGACGGTGCCGGCCGTGGCCTGAATGTGGGGCAGGTTGACTGTGGCAGCCCCGTCGGTCGAGGTGTCGTCGGAGGTGAAAAAAGTCCATCCGGCGCTCACGTTGAACACCTCGCGCGCCGACGCAACGCCGCCCATCCACACAGCCAAACAGAGCAGCGCCGCTGCCATGACAAATCTCATATAGCGTTTCATGTATGCAAAGTTAGGAATTTTTCGTACTTTCGTCCAAACAAATCTTTGTAGTGTGGTATGAATTGGCTCGATATAGTGATAATTTTGCTGCTTGCCGTGGCTGTGTGGCAGGGTTGGCGGCAGGGAGTGATAACGCAGATTCTGGGGCTGGCGGCTTTGGGACTCGGCATTTTGTTGGCGTTGAGGTGGGGCGGCGCAATAGGCGGGTGGATGGGTCTGGAGGAGATGACGGCGCGGGTCGTGGGATTCGTGGTGGTGCTGGTGGTGGTTATCATCGCGGTGTGGCTGCTAGGCCGGGTGACGCGCGGGTTGTTCCGCATTGTGGGCCTCGGGATGTTCGATAATTTGCTGGGGGGGCTGTTCTCGGCTTTGAAGATGGTGCTTTTCGTGGGGCTGTTCATGATGGTTTTCGACTTTTTTGACCCCGAGGGAGAGATTATACGCGAGGAGGTGCGGCAGGGTTCGGTGATGTACCGTATCGTCGACGGGGTGTGCGATGTGGTTTTCCCGTTTGTGAGAGATATGTTTAACAGGATATGACGGAGCGACTTACAGCCGTTGTGACGCGGTCGACCGGCAGTTGGTACGATGTGCGTAATGACGCGGGGCGCGTCGCTAAGGCGCGGGTGCGGGGACGGCTGAGGCTGGGTGCGTCGCGATCGACCAATCCCGTGGTGGTGGGCGACCGGGTCGAATATACGATCGACGAGAGTGGCGAGGTGTGGATCGAAGGGGTGCTGTCGCGCGACAATTACATAATACGCCGGTCGTCTAACCTGTCGCGTGAGTCGCACATTATTGCTGCGAATCTCGATCAGGCGCTTGTCGTGGCGACGCTCTTTTCGCCTGTTACCGCGCCCGAGTTTATTGACCGGTTTCTGGTGACCTGTGAGGCGTACCGCATTCCGGCAACTATTGTGCTGAACAAGATGGATCTCGCGTTGGCCGGAGGGGGGGCGGAGGCTGTGCGCGATTTCATGGAAGTGTACAACGGGGCGGGCTACCGGGTGATTCCGGCCTCGGCCACCGGCGGAGAGGGGGTCGACGAGATCGGCGAGTTTCTGACCGGGCGAACGACCCTCATTTCGGGCAATTCGGGAGTGGGCAAGTCGACCCTCATAGGGGCGGTGTCGCCGGGCCTCGATATTCGTGTGGGCGAGATTTCGCGCGCGCATGGGAAAGGGATGCATACGACGACCTTTTCGCAGATGTATGCTCTGGCGGGTGGTGGCTGGGTGATCGACACACCGGGGATCAAGGGTTTCGGGTTGGTTGACATCGGCAGCGGGGAGCTCTATCACTTTTTTCCAGAGATGATGCGTGTGGCGTCCGGATGCCAATACTACAACTGTACACATACCCACGAGCCGGGGTGTGCGGTGATCGACGCAGTGGAGCGCGGCGAAATTTCGGGCCAACGCTATCTAAGTTATCTGAAGATGCTTGAGGAGGATGAGAAATATCGGTGACAACGGTCACAGCGAATTTAGCTACGGCCGCAACGGCGGCAGCGAATTTGGCTACGGCCGCAACGGCGGCAGCGAATTTGGCTACGCAAAAGGCACAGCTATGAAAGTTTTGAGGCAGCAGTTTTTGGAGCATGTGGCGCAGACTTCGCCGTCGCCGCTGATGATCGAGGTGGCGCGGGCCGAGGGGGTTTATCTTTGGACGCCGCCGACGGAGGAGTATCCCGAGGGGCAGCGCTTTTTCGACCTCATATCGGGGGTGTCGGTGTCGAACGTGGGGCACGGGCGGCCCGAAGTGGTGCGCGCCGTGCAGCGACAGGCGGCCGACTATATGCACACGATGGTGTATGGCGAGATGGTCGAGGCGCCGCAGGTGCGTTATGCCGCGAGGTTGGCGGAGCTGCTGCCGGAGGCGTTGCAGTCGGTGTACTTTGTCAATTCGGGTGCCGAGGCCGTCGAGGGGGCTTTGAAACTTGCCAAGCGGGCGACGGGGCGGCGCGGGATAGTCGCTTTTCGCAGGGCTTATCACGGTTCGACGCACGGGGCGCTTTCGGTTATGTCACCTGACGAGGGGGATGAGTGGCGGCGGCCTTTCGAGCCGCTTTTGAATGGGGTCGATTGGTTGACTTTCAATGATTTTGAGGGGCTGGGGCGGATCGGTCGGGAGACTGCTTGCGTGCTGGTCGAGCCGGTGCAGGGTGAGGCGGGGGGGCGACTTCCTGCTCCGGGTTTTCTGCAAACTCTGCGGCGGCGGTGCGATGAGGTGGGGGCGCTGTTGGTTTTCGATGAGATACAGACGGGGATGGGGCGGTCTGGTCGGAACGCCGACGGCGGATTGGGCTACGCAGGACTGTTTGCGTTTGAGAAATATGGAGGAGAGTTTTCGTGTCGGGAGGTTGTTCCGGATATTTTGTGTGTGGCGAAGGCGTTCGGGGGAGGGATGCCGCTGGGGGCGTTCATATCTTCGCGCGAGATAATGGGGCTGTTGTCGCATGATCCGGCGCTGGGGCACATTACCACTTTCGGTGGCCATCCGGTGTGCTGCGCGGCTGGTTTGGCGGCGTTGGAGGTGCTGATGGCCGATGGAGTGATCGACGGGGTGGAGGCGAAGGGGGCTTTGTACGAGGAGCTTTTGGCCGGGCATCCCGCCGTGCGCGAAATTCGCCGCGCGGGGCTGCTGATGGCGGTGGAACTGGGCGACCCGGCGAAGATGTACAGGATGATGGAGCTTTTCCGGCAGAGGGGCATCCTGAGCGACTGGTTCCTGTTTTGCGACACGGCTTTCCGCATCTCGCCGCCGCTGGTCGTCACCGAGGCCGAGATTCGCGAAAGCTGCGAAATAATCATCAGATGTCTCGACGAAGTATTGTCGGGAGAATAATTTTCATATATTTATGTCAAACAAAACGGCTTTGCCAATGAACAGATAGAAAAAACACATACACATAAAAAGCGTTTGCTTTTATTCTTAAATAATCCAAAATCTCGAAAATTCCAAATCATTCAAGGATAAAGCGTAAACGCCCACCTGCGTGGGCTTTACCTATTTATTGAGTGATGGGGGTTTCGAGATCCCTGGATTATGATAAAGAAAGTACTGTCCCACGCTTTTTTGTGCCCTGTGCAATGTGAACTTGAAAACTAACCCGATTTTTTTTAACCGAAATAACACAATGAAAAAACTTTCGGCCAGGCTGCCCGGAAGATGGCAACTGACACACGACTACTACCTGTGTAAACAGGACGGGATAATTACTGAAGAGAGTCGCGACTTGTTTGACCGGGATTTCATGGATTTTTATGACGACGCCACCGGCAACTATCGCCACAGCTGCGTCGACTGGGAGTTGTCGGGCAACAGACTGCAAATTGTGCGTGCGGAGGACGACTACGCCACCGATATGGTCGTCGAGCGGTTGACGTGCGAAGTGCTGGTCGTGTCGAAGTCCGATCACTATGTCGAAGACGGGATAACCTGTGACGAATACTATTGCGAAACTTATAAACGGATGAACTGAGACTATGACGGCTTAGTTTTTTGCACTATCTTTGCGCTCCACAAACCAACTTTATCTATGGCAGGAACACCTCAGGATTTGGGAACGGAGCGAATAGGGAAACTGTTGCTGCGTTATGCGGTGCCGGCGATCATCGCCATGGCGTCGATGTCGCTCTATAATATTATCGACAGCGTATTTATAGGCCACGCCGAGGGCGGAGGGGCGATGGCGCTCGCAGGACTTGCCATTGCCATGCCGCTGATGAACATATTGGCTGCTTTCGGGTCGATGGTGGGTATTGGGGCGGCGGCCACGGTGTCGATCAACCTGGGTGAGGGGAAACGCGAGCGCACGTTTCATATTCTCGGCAACCAGGTGATGCTCAATCTGATAATCGGGGGGACGCTCACCGCGCTGTCGCTGCTGTTTCTCGACGATATTCTCGTGGTGTTCGGCGCGAGTGTGCAGACACTGCCTCCGGCAAGGGAATTCATGCAGGTGATCTTTGCCGGGTGTGTGGTGAACCATCTGTTTTGGGGTTTCAACGAGACGATGCGTGCGAGCGGATACCCGCGGCGGGCGATGGGGCTGATGCTGCTGACGGTGGTGCTGACGTGTGCGTTCAATGCGCTTTTTCTCTTTGTTTTCAAGTGGGGAGTTCGCGGATCGGCATTTGCCACGGTGCTGTCGCAGGCGGTGGCGCTTGGATTTTCGATTGTCCACTTCGCGTCATCGAAGAGCTTTCTGCACTTCCGCCGCGGGATATTCAATCTGCGGCGGCGCATGGTGGGTAAGATCATTTCGATCGGTGTGGCGCCTTTTCTTGTCAACTTTTGCGCCAGCATAGTCGTCGTGTTCGTCAACAGGGCGTTGGCTGTGAACGGCGGCGACCTCTACTCGGGTGGTTACGGGGTGATGAACCGTGTGGTGATGCTGTTTATTATGATCTGTGCGGGGTTGAATCAGGGGATGCAGCCCATTGTGGGTTTCAACTACGGTGCGCGCAACTTCGGGCGAGTGGTGAAGGCGTTGCGCATGACGATCTTCTGCGCCGTGGGGGTGATGACGGTGGCTTTTGTGGCCGGCGAGGTTTTCCCCGAGTGGATCGCGCGGCTGTTCGTCAAGCGCTCCGATCCGCTGGCCGACCAGCTTGTGGTGATCTCGGCGCTGGCCATGCGGTTGGTGATGATGATATTCCCGATAGTGGGATTCCAAATAGTGACGACAAACTTTTTTCAGTACATAGGCAAGGCCCAAAAGGCGATCTGGTTGTCGATGACGCGCCAGTTGCTCTTTCTGGTGCCGCTGCTGCTCACGCTGCCCCGCGTGATGGGGGCGACGGGAGTGTGGATCTCGTTCCCCATAGCCGACGCCTTTGCCTCGGCCCTTGCCGCAGTGCTGCTGTGGGGGCAGTTGCGCGAGTTTCGGCGGGTAGAGTTCTAAAATGGCAGGGTAATTGCACACGAAGGATCAAAACTTTGTGTGTTATGAAAAGATTTGTTATTGTCTGCGGGGCCGCGGCGGCCCTGTTTGTGGCGTCGGGGTTTTCGCCCGCCGACGTAGCCATTGAAAAGAAACTGCTCTATGACCAGCATACTCTGGCCGATACCTATCCCTATAAGAACGGAACGCGCGAGTTCCAGTTCGACAAGATCAGGGCGCGGCTCTACACGCTCGACTCGCTTCAGAGGGAGAGCGCAATGTTCGGGATAATTCAAAACCGCAAGAACGTGCACGGCCGGCCGGAGAACGTCAAAGACTACACCACCAACGAATATCATACCGTGTCCGATCGCTACGGGGTGCAGGGTACGCAGTCGGCGCCTCTGTACGCTCCCGGAGAGTTCGGTTCGCAGCCGCCGGTGCGTTACGGACGCGACGGATCGCTCGTGAAGATTCTGGGACACAATGCCGATTCGACGGCTTGGAGAGTGGAGTCGTTCAACGCTCCCGGGGTGTGGGAGGTGCCCCACAAGTATGTGAAGCCCATTGCCACGACGCGGTTCGACAAGGTGGTGATGGTCGACCTCACGAATCAGGACATTGCCACGCTCGAACGCGATCCCCAAAATCCCCGGGGCAGCAAGTGGCTCGTGCGCAGCATGAATCCCTGTACGACGGGTGCTCATGAGCCTCCGCATGCCTATCCGACGCCGGAGGGGATGTTTGTAATTCAGGATCGCACGCCCAAGATGATGTACAACAACGGCGGCCCGGTGATAGTGGGTTTCGCGCCGTGGGCCAGCCGGTTTACCAACGGGGCATTCCTCCACGGGGTGCCGGTCAATAATCCCGCCGGTGCGATAGTGGAGTATTCGCCCACGCTGGGTACCACGCCCAGGTCGCACGAGTGTGTGCGCAATGCCTCGTCGCACGCGAAGTTTATCTACGACTGGGCGCCTCTGGAACGTACTCTCGTGTTCGTTTTTAATTGATACACAATATTTTTCGATCGCGGGGCGTTAGCTTTTCATGATGAAGAAAACGTTTCTGTTGACATTGCTGATACTGCTGTTTTCGTGTTCGCCGGGGGAGGCGTCTTACGATGTGCTTTCCGGTGCGCCTTCCGCAGTGACCGAGGACGATGTGGAACTTTACCGTGAGTTGGGGCTCGACGGCGAGGTGGCGTTCGAGGCTTTTGAGCACGCTTTCGACGGCTACCGCAGCGTTGCCGGCGATCGTAGGCGCGAGGTGCTCACGCTGATCGACTTCACCAAGCCCTCGACCGAGCAGAGGCTGTGGGTGATCGACATGGCGGAGCGGCGCGTGATTTTCCACACGTGGGTGGCCCACGGACAGGGCAGCGGCGATAACTACGCCACGCAGTTCTCTAACCGTAACGGCTCGCATCAGAGTTCGTTGGGGCTTTATCTTACGGGTGACACCTATAACGGCGGCAACGGTTACTCGCTGCTGTTAGACGGCCTTGAGCCGGGGGTGAACGACCATGCCCGCGAACGGGCGATTGTGGTTCACGGTGCCGCTTATGCCAATCCTTCGGTGATAGCTTCGGCGGGCAGGTTGGGGCGAAGTTGGGGGTGTCCGGCTCTTCCGCCCGATGTTACGCGGCCTGTGATCGACGCGATCAAGGAGGGTTCAGTCCTTTACATATATGGAATGAATAAAGGCTGACATTCGTCAGCCTTTATTCATTTAAAAAACCGTTATAGTTACTTCGTCATCTCTTCGGCGGCGAGACCGAGGAAGATGAACGGAATGGCGTCGGTGATGATCGCCTCGTTCTCGGCCCATATAAACGGCCAGTTGTCCTGATTCTCGTAGAAGTCGGGTTGGAGGAAGAGCACTCCCGGCACCACGCCGCCCGCGATGAACGAGAAGTCGGCGCGGTTCATGCCGTAGTTCACCTTCTTGGATTTAACGCCCACTGCCATCACGAATGACAGGTTGGAGTAGGGGTGGGTGCCGAACAGGTAGTTCATGCCCTGCAACACATCCTCGCGCGTGACTACTCCCGGATAGTACTTGTTGATCAGGTAGTTGGTGCCGGCCCATTGCGAGATGGGGGTATTGCCGGCCCAACCGCGGCCGCCCATCGGCACGCCGTAGGGGCTGAGGGCGTTCACCTCGTCGCTGTTCTTCTTATATTGCTCGGCGTAGCCCCGCAATTTGTCGCGGAAGGCCTGATCGGCGTGCGGCCAGGCGCGCAGGCCACTTACCAGAGCTCCGTAGACGGTACCGTTGCCTCCCCGGCGGGTTTCGGCGACGTTGTTGGCGTCGAGGGCTTTCCACAGGTTATCCTCGAATATCTTTTTGAATTTTTCGTCGCCCGTGGCCAGCCAGAATTGCAAGCCCAGATCGACCAGACTGCCCGGCCCGCCTCCACGCGCTCCGGGAGCGGGAGTTGCCGGCGGGTTAAGCAATGCGGACACGTACTCCTGATTGTCGTTCCACAGCTTCATCGCGCAGGCGAGCGCCCGTTGCGACAGGTCGGGATTGAACTCCTTCAGCGCCCGGCTGGCGGCGGCCAGTGCGGTAGCCGTACCGAGGTCCATTCCCGAACTGCGGTTGGTGAACACCCAACGGTCGTCGCGCGTGCCGCTCGTCAGGCCGTCCGTCTCGTAGGGGGCCAGATTCGGGTTGTAGGGCAGGTTGTCCGTGATGGAGCCCGCGTCGCCCAGGTGGTGGTACTGGTGCAGGTTGCCCACCACGATCCCGCGGACAGCGTGGCCGATGTTCTCGATCTGTGCCACCAGCGCCAGCGCGCCGTGCTCGATCTGCTGAAGGATGTCGCCTTTGCCGTCGGGGTGGTGCAGGTCGGTGTACTGGGTGGCCTGGTTGGTGTAGGTCATGTCGCGGGAAGGGTTGAAGATCTCCCAGATCAGCACCAGGTCGCCCACCACCCGGTTGTGCGAACCGGTCTGGATGTCGAAATCGCCGGCGTCGTACCACCCGCCCACGGAGAGGCCGGGGATGCGCTCGAACGGTTTGTACTTCGTGTCGGTCGAGGCGTTCTGCGAGTATCCGTCGAAGTGGCGGTGGTTGGTGGGGGCCTGCATGGCGTCGTCCTTGTAGGGGGTACCGTGCCAGATGCGGTAGCCCTCGTTGACGGTCATGTGGTCCATCTGGATCGGCAGCCAGACGTCGAGCGTCGTGTGCCAGATCCCTTTATAGACGTCGTTGTCGATCGGGAAGGCGTTGGTCTTTGTCCCGCCGTATTCGATGTAGTAGAGGCCCGGTTCCCTGACCGCGCTGAAATCGAAGGTCACGTAGTTGTAGCGCAGGTAGTTTCCCCACACTTCGGCTTTGCCGCTGAAGGCGACACTTTCCCGCCCGTCGGCCTCGATCCGGTAGAGGGTGGCGGTGGTACGCGGGGTGTCGTGCTTGTCGAGTTCGATGACCGACACTTTCTGCTGTCCGGTGGTGTAGCCCGCCTGCGAGAAACCGATGTTCGGTTCGCGCGTCCATTCGGGCAGGGTGTTGGCCTCCATGTACCACTCCATCACCTTCCCTGTCTGCCCGGCGGGCAACAGGCTGCGCATGACATACCAACCGTTCTGGGCCAGGATGCGGCCGTCGAAGAACATGATGTCCGCCTCGGACTTGATCGTGATGCGGTGTTCTGGGTCTTCGGGAGCCAACACGAAGGTTTTGCCCGAGGCGAT
>DBDQ01000117.1:9071-12441 GCA_002293665.1 Alistipes sp. UBA928
TCGTAGATCTGCTGGATCTTCTCGCCCAGCGGCCGCATGTAAACGTCGCTCGACGGATAGCGCGGGAAGATGCCCGGACGTCCGTCGACCAGGTAATTGCTCTCCCAGTAGATCGGCGGCAGGAACTCGAAGTTCAGCCCCGCACGGCCTTCCAGTGCCGCGGGCACCGGTTTGTCGAGGTACACCTGCACGACGAATCCCTTGCCCTGCGGGGTAACGCGCAACTCGGCGTCGAAGCCGAAATCGGCGTAGCGCAGCACGGCGCTGATCGTGTTCGAGGCCCGGTCGATTTTCCGGTCGCGGATCTCGGGCACCAGATCCCACTGCTCGGGGGTATTGTGCAGGCGCACGGCGCCGCCGATGGCCGTCCGCACCCCGTGATGGATCAGCTCGATGCCGGCGTTCTTTTCGTCGAAGAAGACGGGGCTGTACCGGTTGCTGTACACCAGTACGTTCAAGCCGCGCGTCTCGAAATAGTCGAGGTCGTTGATCTTCAGTTCCTGCCCGGAACTTTTCCCCACAAACGCTGAGAGCGCAAGGAACAAAAAGAGAATTTTTTTCATGAATGATGAAGTAGGTTAGTATCGGTAATTATTCTTGCAGTTGCAGTTTGACGGAGACGATGCTCTGGGCACCGACGTTCAGGCTCACCGATTGGCCGTCTTCGGCAAGGGCAGTCGTAACGGCGGCCATTTTTTTATTGGCGGAGGTTTCGGCGGCCGTTGCGCCGACGACAGCCTGCGGCGAGGCGATCGTCAGGCGCGTGGCGGAGGTCTCGAAATTGATCAGCACCAGGGTCAACTCCCCCTCGCCGCGGTAGGCGGTAACCGAGACCGGGCTGCCGCTCTCCACGCGCGCGGCGATCCGCGTGCGGCCGGAGGCGTATTTGGCGTAGTGCGACAGGATGTAACCGTTGCCGAGCACGGCTCCGGGAGTAGCCTGACTACGCTGATCGTTGTCGGCCACCATTCCGTAAAAGCGCTTCAGGTACCAGTAGACATAGGCGCTGCAATATCCCTCCATCGACATGTGGATCTCCTTGCCCAGATGTTCCAACTCATAACTCCATTTTCGGAATTGCCACAAGTTGGGATCGGTTTCATACTGACCGTCGTTGAACAGGTGCTCGGTCATCCACCACGTTTTGCCTGCGGGCTTCAGGTGGGAGTCGTACAGGCCCACGATGTAATCGTGGCGATTCCTTACATAAGATGTAGAGTGATCGATAAAGCCCTGATAGAGGTGGCCGGCGACAATATCCGTATTGGCGAAAGCCGCGGCGTCGCTCAGGATGGGATTCGTGTATTCGTACGACATGCCGCAGGCTTCGGGCGACATCAGTTTTACGCCCGTTGCCCGGATCAGGTCCCCATAGCTCTTCACGAACGTGGCCACCTCGGCCGGCCGCCAGTAGGTAAACTCCATATCCGGCTCGTTCTGGACGGAGATGGCATACAGATCGATCCCGTTGGTTTTCATGTAGTTGATATACTCGATCAAATGATCGGCATAGGCCCGGTAATTCTCCGGTTTAAGGTGCTTCACCTCCTCACCGTTTAGCGTCACCCGGTCGGCCAGCGCGTCGGTGCAATCCCACGGACAGGCAAAGATGATCGCTCCGTACTGCTGCGCCAGTCTGGCTCCTGCGACATCCGCCGCCCAGTCGGCTTTGTTGGGATAGACCATCAGTCGGAGGATGTTGTACCCCAACCCGTTGGGGCTGTACATGCGGGTCAGTTCGTCGGAGGAGATCAAATTGTCGCCGAGCCAGATCTTCGGATTGTACATCCCGCCGAAGCCGACCACGTGCTGGTAGCTCGTACCGGGATCGAGGCTGACGGAGGTTCGGTTTGTCGGATCGGGTTCCGGCGCCTCTCCGGCCGCCTGAACGATCGTGATGCGGCCTGTCTCTCCGGTCGTCCGGTTGGTGACGGTTACGTCCTGACGCCGCTCGGCAGTGGTCGTGTTGGGCTGCAGATCGACACGGATGCTCGAATAGGTATTCGCACGGGCCTTATCCCCTCCGCTTTCGGGTTCGAAGCCGGTGATGAATCCGCCGCTCGTCGTGGAGAGTTCCCACGTGGTTCGCGACCAGTTCAATCGCAGGCTTACGTCGGTGGCTGTGGCCGAGACCGCGCTCTCTTCCACCGGGAAACGGGCATAAGTCGGGGGTTCCTTGTCGTCTTTGCCGCATCCGGCCAAAATCAACAGCGGCAACAACAGGGGAATGATTCTTTTCATGTTTTGTTATCGTTTTTGTAATTATTACCGATCCGCAGGGCGCGCCCGCTGAAATCGGCGTAATGCCGCAAACATTTAATAAACCATTTCATAATTGAGGAATTATTGTTAGGTTAAAAATTCTGTCACGCGGCGAGTGTGATGGCTGTGGTGGTTTGTGTCGCCGTCCACAACGGCAATACCAACAGCACCAGGGCAATTATTTTTTAGTTTAGTGAAACAAAAGGGCAAGATACTAAAATATTTTAGAATCATCATGCATGAAGAGATATTTTTGCGGGGGAACGACCCGTAACATTCCCCTGCCCCACCGGAGCACCGGCAGGATCGTTTGATGCGAGGAGCGGCAATTACCGGCTCAGCAGCCGCTTGACCGTCTCGGAGATCAGCCGACCGTCGGCGCGTCCCGCCAATTGCTTGGAGGCCACGCCCATCACCTTGCCCATCTCCTGTGGGCCCGTGGCCCCGAGCTCGGCGATCACCGCGCGCAGGGCGGCTTCCAACTCCGCCTCCGACAACTGCTTCGGCAGATAAGGCTCCATAAAAGCAGCCTCGGTCAATTCGTTCTCCGCCAACTCCGGGCGATTTTGTTGCGCATAAATTTCCGCCGTTTCACGCCGCTGTTTGACCAATTTTTGGATGATCTTTACCACGGCCTCATCCGCGAGGGATTCCGCCCCGTCCTTTGTTTTTTCGACCAGAATGGCCGCCTTGATCGCCCGCAGCGATTCCAGACGCACCTTTTCGCGTGCAAGCATCGCGGCCTTGATGTCGTCGTTGATGGTTTGTTCTAAGCTCATAATCAATTACATTTCAGAGGTATATCCCTTTTCCTGTATCTCCGTGACCAGTTCCTGAAGGATGCGCATGCCCCACGCCTGACCGGCTTCCATCGATTGCAGGGCGATATCGGATTGGGCGGCGATCATTTTTTGGCCCAGCGGGCTCTTGTAGAATTGGATCAGGCCCTGAAGGTCTTCCGGCGTGAAATGCGCCTTGTAGAGCGGGAGCATGATCTTTAAGGTCTCGTCCATCGCCTGATCGAGGAATTTCCGCTCCGCTGAATCCCAAAATTCGGCCGGGACCTGTGGCGCCTGCTCGCGAACCATGTCGAACAATTGGGGAATGA
>DBDQ01000067.1:0-9208 GCA_002293665.1 Alistipes sp. UBA928
GAGGGCCATTCGCCGCGACGCACTTCTCGAGAACGTCGTCATCAAGGCCGACGGAACTCCCGACTATGCCGACGGCAGCGTTACCGAGAACACCCGCGTTTCGTATCCGATCTACTTCATCAACAAGATCGTGTTGCCCTCGAAGGCCGGTCACGCCTCCAAGATCATCTACCTGAGTGCCGACGCATTCGGTGTACTGCCTCCGGTTTCGATCCTCGATGACGCCCAGGCCCAGTACCACTTCCTGTGTGGCTACACTTCGAAACTGGCTGGTACCGAGCGCGGTATCACCGAGCCCGTTCCCTCGTTCNNGTGTACGCCTCGACCCTGTCGAAGAAGATGAAAGAACACGGTGCGACCGCTTATCTGGTCAACACAGGCTGGAACGGCACCGGCAAACGTATCTCGATCAAGGACACCCGTGCCATCATCGACGCCATCATCGACGGCTCGATCAACAGCGCGCCCACGACCCATATTCCCATCCTGAACCTGACGGTTCCCACGAAACTCAACAACGTTTCGGAAGGTATCCTCGACCCGCGGCAGACCTACGCCGACGTTAAAGTATGGGAAGAAAAGGCACGTTCGCTCGGTGCGAAGTACATCAAGAACTTCGAACAATACACAGACACCCCGGAAGGCAAAGCCCTCATCCCTGCCGGCCCGAAACTCTAATCAGGCGGTTGAATAAAAAAACGCTCTCCTAAGGAGAGCGTTTTTTTATTGTTTCAGTTGAAAAATCTCCTCGACCGGCACGCCGAAGTATCGCGCCAGACGCAAGGCCAGCGCCGTGGAAGGAGTGTAGACGCCGTTCTCAATGGTATTAATGGTCTTGCGCGTGACGCCCACCGCCGCCGCAAGCTCCTCCTGGGTGATGTCTTTGATCGCCCGCTGCACCTTCAGGGTGTTTCTAAGTTCGCTCTGTCCCATGGTCTTTCATCGTGTCCGGTCGTAAACGAGTAGTGCGATAGTCTGAGCAAACGCACCCGCGAAGAGGATAGCCAGGCAGCACACCACGCCGGGTATGTCAACATTGCCGAAACGAAACCACGTTACTCCCCCCAGCACTATTCCCATGATGGACATCGCGTAGTATCCCCACTGCGCCGAGCGCAGGGTATAGTGGCGGAACATCTCGTTGTTGAGGGCTTCGTTGAGTTCCGGATCGCGGCGGATCCGCCCCGCGAGCATAATGAAAGTCATGTTTGCCACGATGGTCAGACCGACCCCGATCCAGTAGACGAAAAGGATGAAGACGCCCCAAAATGGCGTCTCTTCGGGAACGAAGGTGCGCGCCAAACCCCCTCCCACAAAGAGCAGCAGCGCGATGGCGCGCCACAGGTTGAGGCGGTAGCGACGTTTGTCGATCCGTTCGATTTGTTCGATAGTCTGTGTGTTCATGCTTGTTGTTAGTTTACGTTATTTTAAGAGTCGTTTACGTGCTATTGTGTAACCTTAACGTGACAAAGATATAAACAAAAATCGACCCGGCAAATTTTTTCACAAAAAAAACATACCTTTGTGGAGACATGAGAGCAAAAGGGCGATACATTCTCATTCTCCGCAAGTTCATGGCGGAGCGGGGTGCAGAGTACGGCATCTCACGGATAGCTGTTTTCGGATCGGTGGCCCGTGGCGACGAGACCCCGGAGAGCGATGTCAATCTGCTCGTAGAATTTTCCCGCCCGGTAGGCATCGAATTCATCGACTTGGGCAACGCGCTCGAAAGAGAGCTTGGCCGCAGGGTCGATGTCGTCTCCCGAGGCGGGAGCAAGGAGAAGTATCTCAAAGAGAAAGAAAAAGATATAGTCTATGTCTGATCGAAACTCATGGCTCCTGATCGAGGATATTCTCGAGAGTTGCGGCAAAATATTCGACTACACCGAAGGGAAGGACTCTCCACAGGATTGTGCATGACTATTTCGGGATAGATCATTCTATAGTGTGGCAAATCAAGGATAAATTTCTACCCGAACTCATCGAAACCCTATTCGAAATATTATTGACCGATGAAAACCACCCCCAACTACATCGCGGCCCCCGATCGCTACACCAAGATGGAATACCGCCGCAGCGGGCGCAGCGGCCTGAAACTTCCCGCCGTGTCGCTCGGCCTGTGGCACAACTTCGGCAGCGTCGACCGTTACGAAAATTACCACGCCATAGCCCTCGCGGCATTCGACGCCGGGGTCACACATTTCGACCTGGCGAACAACTACGGCCCCGTGCCCGGCTCGGCCGAGACAAATTTCGGACGCATCATGCGCGAAAGCCTCCACCCCTACCGGGATGAGCTTATAATCTCCACGAAAGCCGGATACACGATGTGGGACGGCCCCTACGGCGATTGGGGCAGTCGAAAATATCTGCTGGCGAGTCTCGATGCGAGCCTGCGCCGCATGGGTCTCGACTACGTCGATATATTCTACTCCCACCGTCCCGACCTCGAAACACCCCTCGAGGAGACGATGGGCGCACTCTCAGACGCCGTGCGACAGGGCAAGGCGCTCTACGCCGCCATCTCGAACTACAACGACGAGCAAACACGCGCCGCCGTGGAAATTCTGCGCCGCAACGGCACCCCGTGTCTGATCCACCAGGCGAAATACTCCATGTTCGTACGCCGTCCCGAAGAGGGCCTGCTCGACACTCTTGAACGCGAAGGGGTGGGGCTGATAGCCTTCTCGCCACTGGCCCAGGGACTCCTCACCGACAGATACCTGCACGGCGTGCCGGCCGACTCGCGGGCCGCACGCGAGGTGTTTCTCCACCGCAGCGACCTCACTCCCGAGCTCCTCGCCAAAATATCGCGTCTCAACGCAATAGCCGTCGGGCGAAAGCAGACCCTCGCCGAAATGGCCCTCGCATGGCTGCTGAAAGATTGCCGCGTGACAAGCGTGCTGATAGGGGCGAGCTCCGTGGGCCAACTCCACGACAACCTCAAAGCCCTTGCCGCCCCCGACTTCACAACGGGCGAACTCGAAGCCATCGAGGCTGTTCTGAAATAGCTGCGCAGAGTGTGACTTTTGGGGTTGAAACATAAAAAAAATTACAATAACACACAAAATTGTTCCATTTTTGTTTTCGTATTCAGAGATAAAACGTACTTTTGCCTTCCAAAACGATTCTAAATTGTCACCCCAAACAGAAGAAAACCAATGAAACAGTTTTTACTTTTTACTTTAGCCGCGTTATCCTGCAGCGCGGTTTTCGCACAGGGACCGTCGGTGAAGGTAGTTAACGACACCGGATACACTATCCGGTACCTCTACATCAGCAGCAATACCTCCGACAGTTGGGAAGATGACGTGCTGGGGCGCCAGGTATTGGACGCCGATGATTCGTTCAGTTTGTCGCTTCCCGAAAACGGCACCTATGATTTCAAGGCGGTCGACGAGGACGACGACACCTACGTCAAATGGAACGTGGTCGTGCGCGGCAACATGACCATCACCTTCACGATAGACGATTTCGAGGGCAAGGAGAGTGATGTCGACGAAGCCGATCAGCCCTTCACGACAACCTCGACACCATCCTCCAGCCAAACGTGGGTGACGGTATCGAACCAAACGGGCTACCAGATCAACTACCTGTACGTAAGTCCCGGCGAGGCGGGCAAATGGGGAAAAGACATCCTCGACGACTCCACACTCTCCAACGGGAAAGGGGTTCGGGTGATCCTGCCCACTGGCCCCGGCGATTTCGATTTCCGGGCGGTGGACGAGGACGACGACGAATACATCAAATACAACGTGGAAATGAGTCGAGGCTCGAACGAGGTAGTCCTACGGCTTTCCGACCTCAACGATTAGCCTACGTCCACTCTCATTCTCAGAGTTGGTAGAGATATCGGCGGATGCTTTTCTTGGGGGTTTTCTCGAACTCGGTGGGGTAGATGACGATGCTGGCGACACGTTCGAACGGGGCGACCAGCGTGTTTAACTCGGCGAGGTTTTGTTCCATGATCTCGGGGATGGCCTCGTCGGCCACGCCTTCGGTTCGGGCGGTTTCGTAGTCGGGGTAGACCATCGCCACGAGGCGCCCTTCGCGCTCGACCACGAGCGATTCCATCACGAGATAAAGGTTGTTTAACTTCGCCTCGATCTCCTCGGGGTAGATATTTTGGCCGTTGTTGAGGAGGATCATGGTTTTCGAACGGCCGCGGATGTAGAGCGTGCCGTCGGAATCCATCGTGCCGATGTCGCCGGTGTAGAGCCAGCCGTCGCGCAGCACTTCGGCCGTGGCGGCCTCGTTCTTATAGTAGCCGGCCATGACCTGCTCGCCTTTGATGACTAACTCGCCCGCGACGTGTTCGGGATCGGGGGAGTCGATCTTCACCTCGCAATAGTTCTTGAGGTATTGACCCACGGAACCGGGCTTGAATCCCGTCCAGTAGGTGTAGCTTATGAGGGGTGCCGTTTCAGTCATGCCGTAGCCCACGGTTATTGGGAACCTGATCTTCATCAGGAACGATTCGGTGTCGGGACTTATGGCGGCCCCGCCCACGATGAACTCGCCCACCTCGCCGCCGAAGACGTCGAGAAGTTTTTTGCGTATCGTGGAGTATATCGCCTTGTCGACGAGGGGAATCTTGAGCGCCCAACTCATGGGTCCCTTTTCGAGCATGGGCGCCACCTGCTTGCGGTATATCTTTTCGAGGATCAGCGGCACGCAGCAGATCAGATGGGGTTTCACCTCCTGCATCGCCTCCATGAGTATCTTGGCGGCGGGAATCTTCCCGAGCAGCGTGATGTGCGTTCCTTCGGCAAGTGGGTTGAGGAAGTCGAACATGCAGCCGTAGGCGTGTGCCAGCGGCAGGAACGACAACACGCGCGATCCCTTGAAGTAAATCTTTTCGTCGATGCCGAACTGGACGTTCGAAGTGAGGTTATTGACTGTAAGCATCACGCCTTTGCTGTATCCGGTCGTGCCGCTGGTGTAGTTGAGCAGGCACACGCGGTCGTTCGGCACGTCGGGATATTTTATATCGTCGGCCGAGAATCCTTTGGGGTAGGTCTCGCGATAGTGTTTGGTGATGTCCTTCTGGTAGCGGGAAAGAGAGTGTCCTTCGCGCTCATAGACGCAGTGGAAGTCGGTGAGGGAGAAGACCGCCTCGATGCGTTCGACCTGCTCGGGTTCGATCACATCCCAGTAGTTGTCGCCCACGAACAGCAGGCGGCTTTCGGAGTGGTTTATGATGTGGACTATGTCGTTGTTGTTGAAGTCCTGCAAGATGGGGACTATCACCGCGCCATAGGTTATGGCGGCCAGATATGTAATGCACCACCGCGGGTTTGCCCGTCCTATCAGCGCGATCTTGTCGCCCTGTTCGATGCCCGCTTTTTTGAACAGCAGATGGACTTTCGCGATCTCCTTGGCCATCTCGTAGTATGAGAAAGTCTCTTTTTTGAAATAGTCGGAAAGAGCGGGCAATTCGCGGTTTTCGCGAAAACTTTTCTCGTAGATCTTGATCAGGTTAACGTTCAGCATGGCGATCTTTTTTTACTATGTACAAAATTTCATGCCGCAGAGCATATTTTTTGTGCTCGACCGGCGTCAACGTTGCAAGGTAGTCAATTTCTTCGACTTTCCAACCTGTCTCCTGCAAACGTCGTGCATAATCCATCCCATAAACACGCCGGTGGTCGTATTGGCCGAAAAGGCGGGTACGTTCGGAGGGGTCCGTGATGGTGTCGTCCTCGAAGGTCGTCGCTCGGGCTTCGTCGACTGGCGAGAGCATCACTCCCCACCCTCCGGGGCGTATCACACGGTGCAATTCGCGCATCGCCCGCCTGTCGTCGTCAACGTGCTCGAGCACGTGGTTGCAGAAAACGACGTCGAACGTCGAGTCGGCGAATGGGATCACCTGCACATCCATTTTGACCTTTGCCAGGGGGCTTTCAAGGTCGGCGGTGATATAGTTATCGGGGGGCAGGAGCGCGGCGAACTTTTTCGAGAGGCACACTTCGGGAGCTATATGCAGGAATTTTGTGCTTCCGGTGGCCATTTCCGCGAGTTTTCCCTCCCGCTCGAGCCACAGCCACAGCAGGCGGTGCCGCTCAAGCGACAAACACCGTGGGCAAAGCGCGTTGCGCCGCACCTCGACATAACCGTAGGACATGAACTTGCGAAACCGCCCTCCGCACAACGGACATTGCACTCCGCGCCCGGCGTAGAACAACCCCACAAGCGGCATTGCCCACCCCGCCATGCGCTGCAACATCCCGCGCGGCACCCGGTTGAGGATAAATTTAATCATCGCCTTTGTTTAGCGCTTCTGCAACATCTTTTTCAGCCTTTTCGAGCCTGACGCGGCACCAGGCGATCAGTTCGGTGGCCCGCTTAACCTGCGCGGCGAGGGTGTCGACATCCAACTCCCCGCCCGCGAACCTTGCGAGTATCGCTTCGACCTCGGCGATGGCCTCGCCGTAGCTTTTAGGTTGTTTTTCCATATTTATTCAAATTTTTTGCGTAAAGTGTCGGCATCGGGTTCGCCTTCGAAATATCCGGTGTTCGCGGCCTTGTCGAATCTCTCCATAGTTGGGACGACGAGCAGGCGGCCGGAATCGGGATATTCGGCCACGTCGCAGCCCAAAAATGTTCTCACGTCGAGGTAGACGCACGGTATCGAGCCGTGGTTGTAGAGTTGATGCGCGCCTTCTGCGCCCGTTCCGAAAAAGGCTATGTCACCCTCCTGCATTGTGTGCAACCCGCCGGGAGTGCGCAACGTCACGGTGCCTGAGACAATCATGAACAGCTCCTCGGCATGGCGGTGGAAGTGGTAGAGCGACGAAATTTCGCCTGGGTCGAGCCGCCGCATGTCGAAGTTGAGACTTCCCGACCCGAGGGTTTTCTCCCCTGTGCCGCCCGCAGCCATTCCCGCAACTATCGCTGCGTCGCTCATCAATCTGAAACCGTCCTTCCTGCCGGGGTTCTTCTCGAAACGCCTGTCGGCTGCTTTAAATATCTTTGTCATAACTTATTTCGTGGTTTTTGCTTTTACGGTACCTTTTGCAAGGGTGATGTCGAGGGGTTGGCCCTCGGTGAGGAGCGCGGGATCGGTGACGGCACGCCCTTCGGTGCGGACTATCGCAAAACCGAGGGCAAGGATGTTTTCGGGACGGCGGAGCGCCACCGCCTGCTCGAAACCGGCCAAACGTTCGGACGCGCGGGTCAGAAGCATTCCCGGACGCTCGGCGAAAAATGCCTCGAGGCGCGTCAACCGGTGGTCTTCGCGCAGCAACCGCTCGCCCGATAGGCGCGCCAACTCGCCAGCCAACCTCTCCAGACGCACTTCGAGCCGCCGCGTCATCTCCACGGCGCCGAGCGAGACCACACGCCCGGCACGCTCCAACCGTTCGCGTTCGCGATCCAAAATCGCGCGAGCTGCCTCCGCGACCCGCCCGGAAAGTTCATCGAGAAGCGACGCGAAATCCGAAAGCCCCTCGCCCAACCACACCGCCACCGCTGTGGGAGTTTTCAGCTCCACCGCCGCCACCATGTCGGCCACGCTACGATCCTTGTCGTGTCCGATGCCCGTAACCACCGGCAGTGGAAACTGCGCAATGTGGCAGCAGAGCCGGTATCCGTCGAACGCCGCAAGATCGGTCGTCGAACCCCCACCGCGGATTATCACCACGGCATCGAACTCGTCGACCCGCGTCGCGATCGCCTCGAGAGCCGCAACCACCGTCTCTTCGGTGGCCAGGCCCTGCATCACCGCCTCGAACAGCTCCACCTCCACACGCCACGGGTAGCGCCCCAACTCCTGCATGAAATCGCGAAACCCCGCCGCCGTGGCCGACGACACCACCGCCACACGCTGCACGACGTCGGTAAGGCCCACCTCGCGGTTCATGTCCCACACCCCGTCGGCCTTAAGCCGCTCGATCGTCTCCCGGCGCAGCCTTTCGGCTTCACCGAGGGTGTACGAGGGATCGATATCGCTCACAACGAGCGAAAAACCGTAGAGTTCGTGATACGACACGGTGACTTTCACCAACACCTTCATGCCGGGCGCGAGCTCGCTCCCCGTGATGCCGCGAAAGTATGCCCCGAGCGACGCCCAGGTTCCGCGCCAAATCGCCGCCCGAGCCTGCGCTTTGGGCACCGCGCCCGAACTTCTTGCGTAGCCATATCCGCCGTCGGCGTCCCGACCCTTCTCAACCAACTCGAGGTAGCAGTGGCCCGTGCCGGCAATGCGCAGGTCGGCTATCTCGGCCGCTACCCACACCGGCATGGGGAACGCGGCGTCCAAAGCCCTCGCCACCCCCGCCAGCAACTCGCCCAGCGACATGTGTTTCTTTTCCGTCATGCAAATACAAAGATAATGATTAATTTTGCACCCGAATATGGCAGACAACATTATATTACAGCGGCTGGACGGCCTGCGCGCAAAGTACGACGAACTGCAAACACAGATGACGGCGCCTGACGCGATGAGCGACATGAAGCGTTTCGTGGCCCTCAACAAGGAGTACAAGGAGCTCGGCCCCATCATCGAGGCGAGCGAGCGCTATCGAACCGCTACCAATAACCTAACCGCGGCCAAAGACGTGCTGGCTAACGAGAAGGACGAGGAGTTCCGCGAACTGGCACGCGAGGAGATCGCCTCGCTCGAGCCCGAGTTGGAGCGCCTCGAGGGCGAGATAAAACTGCTGCTCGTGCCCAAAGACCCGCAGGACGACAAGAACGCAATACTCGAGATACGCGGCGGCACGGGAGGAGACGAGGCAGCTATCTTCGCCGGCGACCTCTACCGCATGTACACCCACTACATCGAGTCCCGCGGCTGGCGCTACGAGATCAACAGCATCAGTGAGGGATCGTCGGGCGGCTACAAGGAGGTCGTTCTGAAGGTGACGGGCGCCGGGGTCTACGGCGTGCTCAAGTACGAGAGCGGAGTACACCGCGTGCAGCGCGTGCCCCAGACCGAGACCCAGGGGCGGGTTCACACCTCGGCCGCGAGCGTGGCCGTGCTGCCCGAGGCCGAGGAGTTCGACATCGACCTCAACATGAACGACATACGCAAAGACACCTTTTGTGCGTCGGGGCCCGGCGGCCAAAGCGTCAACACGACATATTCGGCGATCCGCCTAACCCACATACCCACCGGCATCGTCGTGCAGTGTCAGGATCAAAAGTCGCAGCTCAAGAACTTCGACAAGGCTTTGGAGGAGCTCCGCACGCGCATCTTCAACCTCGA
>DBDQ01000067.1:9261-12694 GCA_002293665.1 Alistipes sp. UBA928
GGGCGCATCACCGACCATCGCATAGGCTACACGATTTACAACCTCGGCCCCTTCATGGATGGCCAAATACAGGATATGCTCGATCAACTCGTCGTGGCCGAGAACGCCGAACGACTTAAAGAGGCCGGGGCATAATAATATTGCTGTCGGCTTTAGCCGACGGATCACGAAACTCCAAAAACACCGGGCTTTAGCCCAACCGGATTATGAACAGAGAACAACTTTTCGAACAGATACGGGCCAAGCGCAGTTTTCTTTGCGTGGGGCTCGACACGGATCTGAAGAAAGTTCCGGCGCACCTGCTCGAAGACCGTGCGCCACTCTTCGCCTTCAACCGGGCGGTCATCGACGCCACAGCCCCCTACGCGGTGGCATTCAAGCCCAATTTGGCATTCTACGAGGCTCAGGGGGCCTATGGTGTAGCGCAGTTCGAGGCTACCTGCCGCTATATCCGCCGGGCCTATCCCGACATGATGATCATAGCCGACGCCAAGCGGGGCGACATCGGCAACACGAGCGAGATGTACGCCCGTGCATTGGTCGATCTTGCCGACGCGGTCACACTTGCGCCATACATGGGCCGCGACACAGTCGACCCTTTCCTGAAATACCCAGACAAATGGGCCGTGATCCTCGCGCTCACGAGCAACCCCTCTGCCGACGACTTCGAAATCCTCAAACTCGCAAACGGCGACCCCCTCTGGAAAGAGGTACTCCGGAAAGCCAAAGCCTGGGGCACTCCCGACAACACAATGTTCGTGGTGGGAGCCACACGCGCCGAAACGCTGAAAGAAGTGCGCGAGATAGTCCCCGATCACTTCCTGCTCGTTCCGGGTGTCGGGGCGCAGGGCGGCAGTCTCGAAGAGGTCGCGCGCCACGGCATGAACTCACAGTGCGGTCTGCTGGTCAACTCCTCGCGCGGTATAATCTACGCTGACAACACCGAACGTTTCGCCGAAGCCGCTGCCGAAGAAGCGCGCAAAATAGCAACCGAAATGTCGGCCCTGTTGTAAATCCCCGGCCATGCATCCCTCATTTCATCGGAACTGTATATCCGCGCAGCCAACTACGGTTCAGCGGGAGCGGTCAGTTCTGCCGGAGGCGAAAACCGCTCGCGGAAAGCCCCGGCGACCTCACTCGAAACCCACGCCCAACGCACGGCAATGCCGACCAACAGCATCGCAATCAGTGCGATCATCCACTTCTCCTGCGTCGAGCGCTCGCGCCACCACTTCATCATGACTCTCAGACTTTAAATGGCATCTTCACCGCTGCCAGATCGGCATTGGCCTTCGCGATCTTTGCGGCGAGTCCCGCTTTGAAAGCGGCGAGACGCTCTCTGAGCGCCGCATCGGCCGTGGCGAGTATCTGGCAGGCCAGCACTGCGGCGTTCTGCGCCCCGTCGATCGCCACCGTCGCCACGGGAATCCCGGCGGGCATCTGCACTATCGAGAGCAGGCTGTCCATGCCGTTCACCGAGTTTGCCGACCGTATCGGCACCCCGATCACGGGCAACGTGGTGGATGCGGCGATCACTCCCGGCAGATGGGCGGCACCTCCCGCGGCGGCTATCACCACCTCGATGCCGCGCGATGCCGCTTCTTCGGCGAACGAAGCCACGAGTTCGGGCGTGCGATGCGCCGACAGGGCGTTGATTTCGAATGGCACCTCCATTTCGCCCAAAAATTTGGCGGCGGTCTCCATGACGGGCATGTCGGAGGTCGAGCCCATGATTATACTGACGCGCGGTTGCATAATTCCGATTTTATTGGTTAATTTGCTACTGGTTTACTGCACAAAGATAGCCACTAACCCGAAATAATCAATGGATAAAAATATCATAATGCTTATCGCCGTAATAAGCATGAGCGCCGCCGTAATCCGGGCGCAGGAACCCGTAACCGTTACAGGCAGTTTTACCCATAACATAGAACGTCTCTCGAAATTGGACGCCAGCAGAATATTCATACGGGAACAGGCGCGTGTGTACGTCACTTCTTCCGTAGGTCATGATAGTAATATATATGCACTCGAACTGGACGAAGAGTCTTACAGACGAACGGAAAGAAAATTTATCGGGGTCGTTTTTGTGAACAACATAGCAGGTCTATATTACGACCTGCATCATGGACCCGTGACGCTCGAAGTCTATTCGTTGGGAAGAGGATTGTTCTACTGCAAGGATTACGCTCCAAAGGATGCATCTAATGCAATTACCAAGCAGAAGAATGATTGGATGGAAAAAGAGGCCGCGCATTTCCTCGAACACGCGGCGCCGGGTGATACACTCAAATTCTACCAAAAGTCGATGATAGACAGCCGACACACTCGGCAGCTGGTAACAAATTTGTCGAACGATAACGTCGTTTACGAAGAACAAATGGTTCATGGCGACGGTTACAGGATGGTCCCGGTCCGGTTTTTAGGTATCAAGATTAGAGAAAAAAGAGAACCGGCCGGTTATTCGTATTCGTACTCCGAAAGTATCAGGATGTCCGAGATTGCCCGGGAAAAACTCGAAGAGATATTTCGTCAGGGTTATTGGGGTTTCATCTGCCCTGAGCCTGGCGCTTCGGCAGAAGAGTGGCAGGCATGGCTCGACGATCTGCTGAACCGCGGATATACCACTCCGGTCGAATAGCCCCGGCAACGACTTTGGGCGCCAATCGCATGAAAATTTGCCCGAATCCGCAGAATGTGTATTAACTTTGCTCCCGAATTGAGATTAAAAAACCGACAATGGCGGATAACAACACTATGAAAATTCACGACCGCGAGTTTCGGGTGATGATACCGGCGGCGGAGATCGAAGCGGCGATCGACCGTTTGGCCGCGCGCCTCAACGCCGACTACGCCGCGCGCGCAGCCGTACAGCCGCCGCTGTTTCTCGGCGTGTTGAACGGTGCGTTCATGTTCGTGGCCGAACTCATGCGCCACATCGAATTCCACTGCGAAATATCGTTCGTCAAGCTCGCCTCATACTCCGGCACAGGGTCGACGGGCAAGGTGTCCGAACTGATCGGCCTGAAAAACAACATCGAAGGGCGCGACGTGATTATCCTCGAAGACATTGTCGACACGGGCGAGAGCATGGAACACCTGCTGCGCTCACTGGCCGGTCACCGTCCCGCGAGCGTCGAGATCGCTACGCTGTTCTTTAAACCGGGGGCTTTCACTCGCGACTTCCCGGTGAAATACCGCGCGCTCGAGATCGGCAATGAGTTCATAGTTGGTTTCGGTCTCGACTACAACGAGTTGGGGCGCAATTTTAAAGACATATATGTCGTCGCAGATGATAAATAACGGGCAGATGCTGCCACTGGTCGAGGAGTTTTACACGCTTCAGGGCGAGGGAGCTCACACTGGCCGTGCGGCATGGTTCATCCGCCTCGGCGGGTGCGACGTGGGTTGCAGTTGGTGCGACGCGAAGGAG
>DBDQ01000002.1:0-163 GCA_002293665.1 Alistipes sp. UBA928
CGCCCCCCGAAGGCAGGGAAGCGAAAGGGTTTACCTTGAAACACAGGGCCAATTGCTGAGGGCAGTACCGGAGTTGCGACCGCAACATCCGTCAGTCTCGGTTCAAGATACTCAGCGACGAGGTTCATTGACATGTTTAAGGTCTCCCACCGTAAGTTGCCTG
>DBDQ01000002.1:205-5549 GCA_002293665.1 Alistipes sp. UBA928
AGCTCGCCGGTGGTAGGTAGACATTGCACTCGACGTCGGGAGCACTTGCGCTTCACCGGAAAGTACCGAACCCCGCCCGCTCGCTGTGCCAAAAAAGAAAAAGAGCGCCTGCCATCTTCTCCTTGGGGGGAAGGAGGGGTGGCAGGCACAATCCGGCAGGGTGGGGGGGATAGAAACCCGCCGGAGTTCGTTAGCTAAAGCCAACGGTAATATTTCGACATAACCGCTGTGCAGGGCGTAGTGTTAATACTCTTTTAGCGCATCAAATCTACCCGAAAAATACGATCCGAGCAAGAGAAAAAACAAAAACCCCCTCTAAAGAGGGGGCATTTTGTCGGTTTTCAGTCTCTCCGATGTCTGATTGCGACGATTTTTTCGTCAAATCCAATACCTTCCACAGTCAGTTTTCCCGCTACACTGCTATGCGGATTGAAACGGAAGTCGCTACTCTCCGCCAATAAGTTTTCGAATATCTTCGGGGCTCTTCCCGCGCCGCCGGGCGTAGTCGTCGATCTGCTCGGGAGAGAGTGCTCCCAGCGTGAAGTAGCGTGCGCCGGCATCGGCCACCACGAGGCCGCAAAGTGCCTCACCCGGCTCGATCATGTAGTTGTCCGTCAGGCGCATGGAGGTTGTCTGCTGTACGGCCAACAGCGCAAAAACCTCCTCTTTGAGCGAATGATCGGGCGTCGCCGGATAGCCGAACGCAAACCTCAGACCGCGGTATTTACCATGCACAGCCTCCTGCGGAGGGGTTTCGACTGGTCGGCCCTCTGTGTCGGTCTGGTAGCCCCACGCCACGCGGCGAATAAATTCGTGCACCGACTCGGCAAAAGCTTCGGTCAAACGGTCTGCCAACAGCTTGGCCATGATTGCGTTATACTCGTCGCCCTCGGCCCGCAGCCTCTCGGTGAACTCTTTCAACCCGACCCCGGCGGATAGGGCAAAAGCGCCTATGTAATCGTGCGTGTCTCCCGCCGTATCACCCGCCGCTTCGGCTGTAACATAGTCAGCCACAGAAATATTGATGTCCAGACCGGTCTCCTGGCTGCGCAGTTGTGGCAGACGCACCTCACGACCGCGCGGATCGGTCACCACAATATCGTCCACGGCACCCGGGCCCTCGTCATCACGCCCGCGCCGCGCGGGAAATATGCCCGCCACCCCTTCGAGCCGCAGGATATTTTCCGATTTTATGCGCTCGAGCAACCTTTCAGCATCCGCCCTAAGCTGCTCTTTCTGCTCATTCCCGCGCACCTGCCACGCGGCGTAAAACATTGACCAGTTGATATATGACTCAACCTCGGCGATCGGATGGCCCGAAAACACCACGCGACCCGTATGTTGCGGCACCACGACCTCCTCGGCCCGTTTCCGGTGGGCACGCCGCCTCGCCTCGGCCAGCGGCAGCGAGTTGCGCGACGCCGCGGTGCAGTTGTACAACTCGCGCTCGATCTGCTGCTGCTCGCGTATCCCCGCAATGAAATTTTCTGAATCAATGCCGGTAAGTCCCGCCATGATCCGAACATTCTCCGAAGCATCGCGCGAATGTACCACCACACCGCTGTACTCCGGCGCGATCTTCACCGCCGTATGCAGCCGCGAGGTGGTGGCGCCACCTATCAGCACCGGCGTCCGCACTCCGCGCCGTTCGAGCTCCCTCACCACGCGGATCATCTCGTCGAGCGACGGGGTGATCAGTCCGCTTAATCCAATGACATCCACGTTATGATACTGTGCTTTGTCGGCGATCCTCTTGGCCTCGACCATTACTCCGAGGTCGATTACTTCCCATCCGGCGGTCGAGGCAACCACCCCGACAATGTTCTTGCCTATGTCGTGCACGTCGCCGCGAACCGTGGCGAGCAACAGCTTGCCTGTAGCTTTTGATGCGGCTTTCATGCTTGATATATAGGGGTTTAGAGCGTCGACAGCACGCCGCATCACCCGCGCACTCTTCACCACCTGCGGCAGAAACATCTTCCCCTCGCCGAAAAGCGTGCCCACTTCACCCATCGCCGGCATCAATAGCTTGTCTATCACCTCCATAGGAGAGCCCACCTCGCCCAGCGCCTCTATGGCGTCGGCACCCACGAATTCGTCCACGCCTTTCAATACGGCATGCTTAATGCGCTCACCGACAGGTTTTTCACGCCACGCATCACGCGCCGCCGCCGAACTCCCGCTACCTGCGCCCGCGCCCGCCGCACTTCCAGCCGCCTTCAAAGTTTCAGCATAAGCCGACAAGCGTTCAGTCGCATCGGGCCGCCGATTCAAAACGACATCCTCGGCAAGCTCCAACAGTTGAGGTTCAATCTCGCTGTATATCTGGAGCATACCTGCATTGACGATCCCCATGTCGAGTCCTGCGCGCCGCGCCCAATAAAGAAACACAGAGTGCATCGCCTCGCGCACTACCCCCGTGCCGCGAAACGAGAACGAAAGGTTGCTCACCCCCGCCGAAACGCGCGCCCAAGGCAGATTCGCCTTAATCCAGCGCGTCGCCTCTATAAAATCCACGGCGTAGTTGTCGTGCTCCGCAATGCCCGTGGCGACGGCCAACACATTGGGATCGAAAATTATATCTTCGGGCGGAAAGCCCTCATCCACAAGCAGTTTGTAGGCGCGAGCCGCCACCTCTATCTTACGCTCGAAAGTATCGGCCTGCCCCCGTTCGTCGAACAGCATCACCACCGCCGCCGCGCCGTAGCGCCTCACCAACTCGGCCCGCCGCAGGAACTCGGCCTCCCCCTCCTTAAGCGATATGGAATTCACAATGCTCTTACCCTGAACGCATTGCAGTCCTGCTTCAAGCACTTTCCACGACGAAGAGTCGATCATCACCGGCACCCGCGCAAGGTCGGGCTCGGCCGCCGCCATCAGCAGGAACCGCCTCATGGCCGCCACTCCGTCGATCATGCCATCGTCCATGCAAACGTCCACAACCTGAGCGCCTTGCACCACCTGGTCGCGTGCCACTCCAATCGCCTCGTCCCACCGTCCCTCGCGCACGAGCCGCGCGAACCGCGCCGAACCCGCCACATTGGCCCGCTCACCTATGTTCAAAAAATTACTCTCGGGCGTCAGCACCAGTGGCTCCAATCCGCTCAAAACAGTCTCATGCCGCGGAGCAGGTAGCGGCCTCGGCGAATACCGGGTCGCAAGAGCCGCCACAAGCCGCGTATGATCGGGAGTCGTGCCGCAGCAACCGCCCACGATATTGGCCACACCGCGCCGCAGAAACTCCTCGATGTCGGCGGCAAACATCTTCGGCGTCTCGTCGTAACCGCCTGAAAGATTGGGCAGTCCGGCATTGGGATGTGTCGATACCCTGCACTCGGCTACCCCGGCCAGTCGCTCCAGATAGGGCAGCATCTGCCGCGCTCCAAAAGCGCAGTTCAACCCGATAGATAATAAACCGCCCGTGCGGCTCGAGCCCGCATGCGCAACGGAGGTGTAGAAAGCCTCCACCGTCTGTCCCGACAGCGTGCGTCCCGAGGTGTCGGCAATGGTACCCGACACCATCACTGGCACAATATCTTCCGAAGAACGCTCACCATTCAGCCGCGAGACGGCAAAAAGCGCAGCCTTGGCATTCAGCGTATCGAAAACCGTCTCGACGAGCAACACATCTGCGCCACCGTCCACCAACCCCCGAGCCTGTTCATAATAAGCCTCGGCCAGTTCGGAAAAAGTAACATCGCGCGCGGCCGGGTCATCGGCATTGGCCGCCAGCGCCGCCGTGCGGTTGGTGGGGCCCATAGAACCCGCTACATATCTGGGATGCGAGGGGTCGGCCGCCGTGAAACGATCCGCCGCCGCACGCGCCAGAGCCGCCGCCGCACGGTTGAGTTCGTAGACGTGCGACTGCAAACCGTAGTCGGCCATCGAGATGGCGTTGGCGTTGAAACTGTCGGTCGAGATTATGTCGGCGCCCGCCTCGAGGTACGCCTCGTGGATGCCGGAGATCACGTCGGGCCGAGTCAGCACCAACACGTCGTTACACCCCTTGAGCGGCACTTTCCAGTCGGTGAAACGGTTGCTTCTAAAGTCCTCTTCCGTCAGGCCGTGGCGTTGGATCATTGTCCCCATCGCGCCGTCGAGCACCAGAATGCGTTCCGCAAGTGCGTCGTATATGGTTTTTCCCCCCATTAATTTTATACCCATCTATTTTTTGAATATCTCGATCTCGAAGAGTCGGTTCCAGTTCTTGCCGGTCACGAAAATGCGTTCGCCCTCTTCGTCCCAGGCGATGCCGTTCATCACGTCGGTGTCGCGAGTGACGATCAGCCGCGAGACTATGCCCGTGAAGTCGATCACACCCTCGACGCGACCGTCGGCGGGATCGATGATGATTACCTCGTTGGTCATGTAGATGTTTGCCCAAATGCGTCCTTCGATCCACTCGAGTTCGTTGACATCGTAGACGGGCCGGCCCGCGTTGCGAACGACGATGGTGCGTTCCGCGTCAAAGGTCGCCGGGTTGCGCACGACGATGTTGGGCGTGCCGTCGCTCATGTAGAGCTTCGCCCCGTCGGTCGTCAGGCCCCAGCCCTCGCCCTTGTAGCTGAACTCTCTCCGGAGCTCGAACGTGTCGGCGTCGTAGACGAAGCACTTGCCCTGTTGCCAGGTCAGTTGGAATATTTCATCACCGATGAGGGTCGTGCCCTCGCCGAAATAGTGGTCGGCAAGGGCTATCTTTTGCCTCACTTCGCCCGTGGCGGGGTCGACCCTGCGCAGCGTCGACGAACCGTGCTCGCCGGTGCTCTCGTAGAGTTCGCCCTCGCTCCAGAACAACCCCTGGGTGTAGGCGCCGGTGTCATGGGGATGAGAGTTAACTATTTTGTAGCCGTAGCGCACGGGCGCATCGCCGGCGTTTCCGCGTCCTCGTTGCGAGGCGCGAGGGCCGCACGCCACCAGACATGCGGCGATCATTATCAAAGCATATCTCATAATTTTCAGTCGGTTTCCAACGGCACAAAGGTATGAAAAAACCACCAAAGAATCCCGCCTTTTTCTTGAACCGCATTCCAAAAGTTGGACAAGACTTTCGGTGTGCGGTTCATTCTGAGGCAGGTTCTTTGTATTGGTGCGGTGTTTGTGAATTTAACATTATCTTTGCGGCAAAACTCACGGAATGATAAATCCGACACAGTTGTATCTGAGGGTCAGGGGTGATCTGCACTCGTGGAAATGGTGGTCGTCATGGTTCGTAATACTCCTCGGTTGTACGGTCATGTCGTTGGGGTTCATTCTGTTCATGTATCCCTACAAGATCACGCCGGGCGGAATTTGGGGCATGACCACAATCCTGCACGAGATTTTTCCCGCCATTCCGCAGGGGTGG
>DBDQ01000024.1 GCA_002293665.1 Alistipes sp. UBA928
ATGAAAAAAGGCGCGGAAACAGTCCCTATTACACAGGCCTTCCAGTGCCCATCCAAGAAAACTGCCCCACGCCCGAAGTAGCCGTGGGGCAAAACTCGCGCCACGGCATAACTTCGAACCGGCAATCTTCTTTTCCTTGGATAAACACGTTGAGAACAACGCTCTGGAAGTTTGTATAATAGAAAAAAAGAATTGCTGTTCTTATAGTATTTTTATTCTACCCCTGTTTTTTTGTTGAGTTAATAGTACAAAGATAGTTATATTTTGGGGAATGCGTATCGGCGAGGCACAAGTTTGGTAAACTTGCGCCAACGGGTCGTTGTTTTTTCTATGTGTTACACTGCTTCCGCGACCGGAAATGAAAAAGGCGCGGTTTACAGTCCCTGTCGGAAGGCCGTGCAAGCCTGAATCAGAAGACTGCCCCGCGCCCGAAGTTGCCGTGACAAGAATCAAACCACGGCATTCTTCGAGCAGGCAACCTTTTTTCTGATTCAAACCCGTTGAAGACAACGGTTGCACGTTCTCCGGCAGAAAAATAGTTGTTGCTCGTTAAAATATCGCCCCAAAGGTAGCGATTTTTTGGGGAATGCGTATCGGCGGGGCACAAGTTGGTAGACTTACGCCAACGGGGGAGATTTTTGCATCGCTACATTGCCCTGGAGAATGAAAAAAATGTAATTTTGCAACTATGGCCGACATCGAAAAGCGCTGGGAGGAACTTGCGCGCAAATACAGGAACTACATAAAACTCGAAAAACGGCTCGCCGACAATACCGTCGAGAGCTATATGCGCGATCTGAGCGGGTTGTCGGCTTTCGTGTGCGGGGAGTATAATGTGGCTCCGCGTTGGGTGACGCCGCCCATGATCGAGGCGTTTATGGCGTCGCTGTTCGACCTCGGGGTTGAGAAGACCACCCAGGCGCGCATCCTGAGCGGGGTGAAGAGTTTTTTCAACTTTTTGCTGTTGGAGGAGGTGATCGACTCCTCGCCAGCCGAGTTCATAGAAGGGCCCAAGACGGGGCGCAAACTGCCCGAGGTGTTGTCGACGGGTGAGATCGACCGCATAATCGCCACGTTCGACCAGGCGACACTGCTCGGAGTGCGCAATGCGGCGATGGTCGAGGCGATGTACAGCTGTGGGTTGCGGGTGTCGGAGCTCACGGGGTTGAGGCTGGGCGATCTGTTTTTCGACGACGGTTTCATTCGTGTCGTCGGCAAGGGCGACAAGCAGCGTCTGGTGCCGGTGAGCGCCACGGCCCGCGACAGAATCGCGGCATGGTTGGCGATGCGCGACGGGAGCGGCACCACCGACATTCTCTTTTTGAACATCCGCGGGCGGGGCCTGACGCGCGTGATGGTCTTCACGATCCTGCGGGAGGCGGCCGCGGCCGCGGGCATAACAAAGACGGTGAGTCCACACACCCTGCGTCACAGTTTTGCGACTCACCTGTTGGAGGGTGGCGCGGGCATCCGTCAGGTTCAGGAACTTCTGGGCCACGAAAGCATACTCACGACCGAAATCTATACCCACCTCGATACCACCCATCTCCGCCGCACGATCGACAGCCACCATCCTCTTTCGAAGAGTTGAAAGTTGCCGTTATCTGCCTTACGCCTTTACCGGACAGTGAATTTTTCACTGTCGGTCACCACCAACTGGTATTTATCGTTGAAACGGCTCAACACTCCCTCGATGCGGCCCGTGCCAGAGGGCAGGAGGCGGGAGGCGAAGGTGGCGTGGCGGCTCGTGCGCACGACGAGGGTGTCGCCGGCGGCGTCGACGAGGTGGCGGTCGGTGTCGGCGTCGGCCTGCGACCAGCTCATCCCACGCTCCTCATCCACAAACCGCACCCCCTCGAAAGCCGCGAAGGTCGACTCGTCGCCCGCCGTCAACTCTCCGAAGGTGAGCGTTCGCGGCAGCACCTCGCCGTAGTGCTCCCTGTCGATGGCGATGTGCTCTGCAATGGCCGTCCCGGGCAGGGGCTGAGTCTGGTAATCGCCGAAAGGTTCGGCGCCTAATTGCAGGGAGCCGCCGTAGGAGCCGATCCAAAGCCCGTTGCATCGCACGGTGACGCGCGAGTGTATCCAGAAACGTTTGAATATCTCATCCATGTCGAGCCTCACCTCAATGCCGCCCGTGTCGTCGTTCATCACGAGTGTGTGGTAGAAATTTCCGTGCCGGTCGTCGCTCACAACGGCGCCCGAGATTCGCCACTCACCCGTGATGCGCACCGGGGCGCCGTTGTAAAGAGACTTCAGGTAGGCCACGGAGACGGTCTGTTCCTCGCCCGGCGGTTTCGGGATACCGGGGTTATCGGGATCGCCGCTCGGCGGGATCACGCTTGCGGGTCTGCACCCCGCCATTGCCGCAAAGGCCCACAGGCTAATAAACAATATCGTTCTCATCGCGAAGTTTAAGCAGGAAGTGGTCGCGGGAGGTGCCGCCGCGTCCGTAAAATAATATCCCCGTGAGGGTCACCTTGCCCATCGGAACCGGTGCGCGGGCGAAGGAGGCATAACCGCTCGTCGTGACGGTGATCGAGTCGGCGGGCGAAGAGCGGAACTTCACATATCCCGTTATGGGTGAGGGAAGCGTTTGCGCCCATCCTGCGGTGGCGGTGGCGGGGTCGGCCTTAAGCCCCGCGATGCGCACCAAACGGCCGCACAGTTCGACACCCAGATCGGAGATCGCCACTTCGAGTGGCCGCACGGGCTCGACGCTCCTTTCGGCCGTCACGTAAGCGCCGATCACCGTCGGATGGTAGAAATATCCCGTGGCAAACCTGTTGCCCGGCTCGGGCGGAAGGCCGATCTGCATCGCTCCGTCGCGCCAGCCCACGGCAAGTCCGCGTGCGCGCACCGCTATTCGCTGTCCGGGGTGGTACACGGCGTCGAGGTCGGGCATGCCGGCCATGATCTCGGCCGCGCCCGTGCCGTCGTCTATGAAAAACGTGTTGTAGAAGTTGCCCGCGCGGTCGCTCGACACCACGCGGCCCGAGAGTTCGATCTCCTCGGCGAAAATAAGCTCTCCCTCGCCGTGGAGATATTCGCGCAGTTCGCCCAGCGTGACGTTGGGCAGGGCGTTGGTCTGTTCGAACACGGGCGTCTCCCACTCGCGGCACCCCGCGAGGCATAAAACCATCAATATCGTTGCCGCACGTCTCATCATAGCCGGTAACTTAAAGTCAGACTCCAGGTGGCGGGGTAGGCGTACATGTATTTCGACGGAAAAGGCTCCAGAGTGCGGTCGAGCCCGCTACCGCGACGCCGTATGCGCATCTGCTCGTACCCCGAGTGGATGATGGCGGGCGACAGCAGGTTGCGGACGCTCGCCGCGAGGCGCAGGAAACCGCGTCCGGCGACCCATCCCTTCGACAGCGACAGCCCGAGCGTAAACGCGTCGGGCAGCCGCTCCTGTCCCGTGAAGAGCTCCATGATCTCGGGGGCGGCGTTGATACCCGCCACGCGCGAGGAGTGGAACAGGGGATTGATCTCCACATAGCGGCCTGCGAGCCATTCGCCCGAGACCGAAAAACGCAGGTACCGCCTGTCGGAGTACTCGATCTCCGCCCCCGCCACACGCGAGGGAAGTCCCGTCTTCAGGCCGCTCATGTAGCATATTATATCTTCGGCGATAATGTCGCCCGTGGCATCTTCGTGGAGTGTGGCGACGGGTTCGGAGTTGTAGCGGTAGTCGCCCAGCGAGCCTCCCGCCGAGAGTGTCAGCCAACGGGTGGGCCGCACCTCCACTCCCGCCTCTATGCCGTAGCCCAGCCTGTCGACTCCCCGCACCACCATGTCGGCGAACGTCGATGCGAGATCGTCGTAGTATTGCCTCACCTGCGTCTCGCCCGTCACAGAGTTGACGAATCCACCCAGCCGCAGATCTACCGCGTCGCCGGCGAAAGTCCATGCCGCCTCCGCGCCATGCAGTCGCACTGGTTCGATCCCGGCCGCGATGAGGTTGTTTTGCTGTGGTGAGAGGAAAACATTGCGTGCGAAAGGGGCCTCGGTAGCCGCAAACGCCGAGAGCAAAAAACCGTGCTTCGCCCCCGCGTCGATCCATGCCGCGGCTGCTGTCGAAAAGGTCGTGAAGGTCAGCTTCTCCGACGGGCCGAAAGACTTCGCCCCCGGAAAGAGCTCCTTTTCGTAAAGCCCCTCGCGCCACAGCCGCGTGTGGACGATCTCGGCCGAGGCGTTCACTCCCCACCCCGTGCCGGAGTGGCGCAGAGTGGCGAAAGCCGACGGCACGAGGCGCTTAATCCGGTAGTCATATCCGAACCGCTCGCCGCGCCGCACCTGCCGTCCGGGGTTTTGCAGATCGTTCTCGTTTGGAGGTGCGGTGTGGTACTCGCCCTCCCCGCCGGGCGGGTCGGTGACGTACTGGTCGACGTTGGGCACCCATTCGGCACCCAACATGTCGTCGGCCACTTTGTAGAACCTCGACCCGTCGCGACGAATCTTCAGCCCGTAAGATACCTCCGTTCTGCTATTCAGCCGGCGGTCTATGGAGAGATTCGCGTGGAGGTCTTCGGCCTCCTCGACCTGTTCCTCGATGATGTAGGTGGCGCGGCCGTCGGACGAAAGGGTGTTGTTGTAGTACAGATCGCGCCAGTCGATCTGCGTCACCGTCTCGTCGCCCTCGCGCCAGGCGCCGGCAACGATCTCGGCCGCCTCCCAGTCGGGGAAGAACGACGGCATGGAGCGATAGTAGTCGGGCAGAGGCGAATGGGCGTCGTACCACGCCAGGCGTGTGCGTCCGCCGCTATTGTTTCGCATTGCCACGGTGAACGACATGGTGCGGCCTGTGCCCAATGGCAGTTCCAATTCGGCGGCCGTGAAGAGGTACCGTGTGCGAGTGGTGCGCGAATTGCGCACCCGTCCCTCCTGCGTGCCCCACACGGGATTGTAGAAGTTGTCGCCCGTGAGTTCGAACGCCTCGCCGGTCGCGGCGGTGCGGCTGCCTCTGTCGGATGCTCCCCCGGCGGCGAACAGAGTGAGCGCCGCACCGCCTCTCCATCGTTTCGAGAGCGATGCCATCCCTCCGGCCTCGTCGGTGTAGACGCCCGTGAAGTGTTTGTCGTTGCCCCCTTGTCCCGCCAGCGCAAGAGCCCACGACCAGCCGCTCGGGGTGGCGTGGCTGTGGCGGAACTCTCCTCCTCCGCGGGCGTATCTGTCGCCCGTGCGCAGGATTATGTAAAGATCGTCGCCCGAGGGGTGCAGCGAGTAGTTCTCCGAGGGCCCGAGCCTTGCCGGTCGCCTTGTGGCCACCATCCCCGGTGTCTGCGCGGCGGCGAGCCCGGCCTTTCGCGCGAGGGTTACGAGGTTCCAGTCGGGATACGACGACAGGTTGTCTGTCAACTCCACCCCTCCCAGCGTCACCCCGAACCGTCGGCTGTCCAACCCCCTCTCTCGGTAGCGCACCGCCCCGAAACGATATTTCGAAAATTCGCGGAACGGATCGGCGGCATCCCACACCGGGGTTGCGAAGATGCTTTCGTCTATCTGCGGGGCGAACACATCCCCGTTTCTTCCTTCACCCCAGATTCCACCCCTTCCTCCACCCCTTCCTTCTCCCCATACCCCCTCCTCACTCCGGTCGCTGTCCGCCCACCCTTCCGGGGGCCAAAACTCGGTATCGACAGTCTGCCCCCTTGCCACTCCGCACATCGATAAAAAAGCCGTCGCGGCCACAAACCGCACCATTTGCGAAGACAAAAACATCATTATCCGGCCTTTTGCGTCTATTGTATTGCAAATATAGTAATAATATTTCACAAAAAAACGCACCCCGCCCTTTTTTTTGGGGGTGCGTTGCCCGGGTCGTTGCCGGAGTTCTTAGAATGCCAACTTCTGGCGCAGTTTCGACACCGCTGCCGCTGTTGTTCCTGTTTTTCATCGTGCAAAATGATTTTGAGAAACCTCCCTGTCTTAAACCATGTGCCCCCCCCCCAAAAAAAATTGATTATTAATAGAATTATTTATCTGAAAAATTTTGTGAATTCCCTTTTTTTGTTACATTTGTCAAGTATATTGTATCATTTTACGACCCCGCTGAAAGCTTAAATCATTCATTTCACATTATATGAAAAGACTTCTTCTCCCGATCCTGCTGCTGTTTGTTGCCTCGTGTCAAAACAAAGGGTCTGTTTTTAATCTTCTGGAAAATGCCGAAAACGTGCGGGGTAGATCTTTGGATCTGACGCGGTATTTGGGTCGTCCTTTCGACACGACTGTTTTCGGCGACACATTGCTGTGCATCGGTGATCGGAACGAGGGCAAGTCCATAGCTATCTACGATCTGAAAAACAAGGAATTTAAAGGGAATTATCTTACAGAAGGCAGGGGGCCGGGAGAGGTACTTCCGCCGGTGCTTGTAATGGCTTTCTCTCAGAGCGATCACCTCTATCTGATCCAGCGGAGCAAGGGTGCAGTGGGCCTATATAATTTCACGGAACAAAAAATAACACAAGAAATCACCCTGGAAGGCAGACCGGGAGATGTCGAGAAGATGCGCGACTATTTTGTTGGAATCGGACCGTCTTTAGAGGCCTCCCGATTCGGTGTTTATAAAGACGATGGCACTAAATTGCGTTTCGAAGGAAGCTATCCCTCATTGGCGAAATACGGAGGTGGTGCCGAATTTTATGCCTATCAGGGCAAACTGTGTGCAAATCCACAGGGAAACTATTTTGCCTTGGGGTCTACTTTCTGCGATCTGTTGGATTTTTATCACGTTACGGACAGTGAAACCCGGCTGGTCCGCCGCTACTCCCAATCCTACGAGCCTAAAATGCAATACACAGAGACGGCCGACTTTAGATCTTCATTTGTCGAACCCGACTGTATTGTGAGTTATCTTCGGACTTACGGTACAACTGAATACTGTTACATGCTCTATTCAGGTAAAACCTTTGGTGATGGCAGAGGCGGCATGTCCGCCCGGTATGTTATCATCTTCGACTGGGACGGAGATCACGTCAGGACACTCGAATTAGACACGGATATTGCGGCTTTTAGCGTGAATGAATCGAACACGAAACTTTATGCCACCACGTTGAACGAAGATTTGGAATACGATATCCGGGAATACGACCTCTAAGAGGCGCGATTTTGTGCCTGAATAAAAAGGCTGACGCCCAATCACTGGCGTCGGCCTTTATTCGGTTGATGACGGTTATGTCTATAAGGCCAGCTTTTGGCGCAGCTTTTCGGCATAGGCGTCGACC
>DBDQ01000114.1:0-7952 GCA_002293665.1 Alistipes sp. UBA928
CGGTGTGGTACGCTCCCGCAGTCCCGGCGACCCGCACCGACGCCGTCGCCCGGCCGTTGCGGTATTACGAGTTCACGGTTCCCGCAAGCGGCGGCTACACCGGCGGGGTAGTTTTTACCGAGACTCACAACACCGTGAATATCTACATCGGAGGATTGCCGCTCGATCCAGGTTCGATGCCGACGGTCGAAATAACCAATCTGACGTCGGCCCTTAACTTCTATGGAATGCAGCCGCTCGACGATCCTCTGCCCACGGTAACTTCGGTGCTGCGAACGGTGCCCGTCGTAAGAGACAATGTCACTTACGCACTTGCGGCATTCGACACCCCTCCGCTCGGTGACATGGAGGGGATGTACATAGTGGTCAAAGACGCGGCGGGTAACGAGATTTTCCGCATGTTGATGGCAGATGCAATAACGCGGAGCGGTTCCGATCCGACTGCTCATGAGATAAATCAGCTCCTCAATTTCGGCGACATGAACGTCTCCGTGGAGATTTGGGATTGGGACAACAAAAATTTGGGTAAAGAGTGGTGATCATGAAAACAGTAAGCAGCGTGATACTCGCGGCGGCGAGCCTGCTGGCCCTCTCCTGCTCACGGCACGGGGTTTTTCCTGGGCCGGAGCCTGCGCCCGGCGAGGTGAACATACGTTTCCGCATGAGCATGCCCGACCACAGCCCGAGGGCCACCCGTGCAGCGGACGACGCGGAGTTTGCCGTGAACGGCATATCGCTGCTGGTGTTCGTGCAGGAGGGAGGCACGGGAGATTTCACCTACCGGTATACTGCCGTGGGGCGGAGACTCGACCAGCCGGGTGGTACCGCCGTCGATTTCGAGGCGCTGCTCGTCGACAGCCCGGATCCTGTCAGACTGCTGGCCGTGGGCAACTCTCCCGCCGGATTTTTAGACGCCATCGTCGAAGGAGCGACCGAGGCCGCAGTACGCAGCGGGCTCATAAGCAACAGTTCCGATTTCTCGCGGGGCATTCCCATGACCGGAGTGGCGGAACTCGCCTCGCTCTCCGACGCGACGGGCGTCGTCAGAATCCAACTCGTGCGCTCGGTCGCCAAGGCCACTGTCGTCGCAATTCCCGACGGGAGCTCACCCGATTTCACCATCACCAGTGTGGCGGTGTGGCGCACCACCACG
Source organism: Alistipes sp. UBA928 (assembly GCA_002293665.1). GTDB lineage: Bacteria > Bacteroidota > Bacteroidia > Bacteroidales > Rikenellaceae > UBA940. The sequence goes on from DBDQ01000114.1 coordinate 1,154, forward strand.
GAATGGCAACTCTTTCCCGATGCCGAATGTATCGCAAACGAGACCATGGCTCCCGTGCCCGTCTCCCCGTCGGTCGGGTTTACGGAGAATGTTGTCAACCGGGAGCTGAATACCGTGGGCAACAGCGGGTTCTATTCGGGCTATGTTTTCGAAACCGCGATTCCCTCGGGATTGGACGAAGGGGACGATCCCGCGACCAAGGCTGCGTGCATCATAGTGGGTGTGCTGTCGGCCGGTAGCGATGCGGAGACTTATTACCGCATCAACTTCGGCAGGTTGGGCGATCCGGCCAATCCGCCGGGACAGATTCTGCGCAACTGCTGGTACGAGTACACGATCGTTGGGATCGAGGGCCCCGGTTGGGAATCGGCGGCAACGGCGGCTGCAAATCCCGCCTCGGGACTGCGAACCACCGCCACTCCGTGGAATGGCGGTGGTAACACCGACTTCTATTTCGGCCATAACGACTACATTAAACTGAGCGCCGACAACATGGTGCTCGACGCGCAGGTCGACCATACGGCAACCATGACCGTCATCACGAGCGGTGTACCCTTCACGGTCACCTCGGTTCACAATCCCGGAGCCGGTATGCTGAACACCGCCGATCTGAATCATCAGTTGGTGACCGACAAGATGCGTTTCGGGATGACGTCGCTCCCCGGAGACCTGTCCGGCGAGCAGAAATGGCAGCTGACCGTCACCGCCCTGACGGCCGAGTCGGTGGTGGATTATCTGCAACTGCACGCGGCCGACGGTCTGCTGACGATCACGATCTTCATTCAGCGCGATCCGCCGCCGGGGAATGAGCCGCCGGAGAAAGATCCCGCCAAACGCAGGATACGGGTTCTGATGCTCGGCAGCGAAACCTACGGCTCGCTAAACCGGCAAACGAACCGCGGTGTACCGGCCATGCTGAGGAACACTGGCTATTTCGGCCCTCAGGGTACCGTCACCTGCGCCGGCATCGACATCCTCCCGACCGCAACACTGAGTGAAGCCAATGCCGAGACCAACATCTCCGCCTTGAACACCGCGCTGGCTGAAACCGACATCATCGTGACGACCTACGCCTACCAGCCCAACGCCGACGTCAGTCACGCGATACTCGAATGGCTGTCTGAACCGGGCAGCGGTCGTGTGGCATTCCTCACGAGCGACAACGACTCCATAATTCACGATTTGCGCGAGTATCTCGACGGACGCATGAGATGGGTTTACAATCCCGCGAATCTCACCAACGATCAGGCTCCCTACTACGGATATGGCTCGGGATACACGGGCATCGTCCCGGCGCAGGAGGTTAACCCGGACAACGCCCCATTCCTCGACGGGGTGTTCGGTAATGCCTTGGGTTGCGCGGTCTCGAGAGCGAGACCGTACGACGGTGTTTCCCATTATATAAATATTGCCAATGTAACCACGAGTCCCACCGTCGTCCCGTTGATGATAGCCAACGGCAACTCGGGCCCCAACGACAATATCATGCTGGTGGGAGTCGACACCGGACGTCACATAGTGTATATCGGCGACGCGATCCTGTTCCACACCGAAGGTATCGGCGGCACCACCAACAGTTCGCTGGCCTACGACCCCGACAACTACATAAACGTGCTATGGTCGAACACCTGGGCGTGGGCGGTGGACAAAGTGATTACCGAAAATTACAGCGTACCGGCAGCTCTGGTCGAGTAACGATATTGAATGATAAAACGGAACCTCTCCATACTCGGCAGCCTCCTCCTCGCGACGATAAGCCTTGCGGCAGTATCGTGTGTCGCGTGGGAGGAGTTTCGCGTGCCGGTATCGGACGGAGTGAAGGTGCGTTTGAGCATACGCATGCCCCGGCCGGTGCCGGTCGGCACCCGTGCGGCCGATGCCGACTACGCGGTGGGCAGTCTCGACCTTCTGGTGTTCCACGACGATGGCGGCGAGTTCATCTACCGGTATAAAGTCGCGGCCGATCTCGTCTCCCAAAGCGGCAACTCGGAGGCTCTGTTCGAGGCGATGCTCTATGAGACGGACAAGAGGGTCAAGCTGTTGGCCATCGCCAACTGCCCGGCGGGAAAGCTGAACGCACTCGGTACGGCGGGCCTTGTTACCGAGACCGAGGTGCGCGACGTCCTGACCGGAAGCATGACGGAGGCCGATCCCGAACTCGGTGACTTTGTGATGACGGGCGACATAACGCTCGAGGGTGGAATATCGCACAGCCTCGGCTCGCTCCGAATCCCGGTGATGCGCACCGTAGCCAAAATAACGATCGAAAAGGCGCAGGCGGTCGACAATTTCGAAATACGCAGCATCTCTGTCTACCGCTCGGCCGATCTCGCCCGGTACTTCCCCAACGTAGACGCGATAGTGACGGAGGACAACAGGGTCAACATCGCCTCGGTGCCGGAGACGGTCGATTACAGCCAGATCGCTCCTCTCACGACGAACTTTGCCGACGGGCTCGACGGGGTGTTCACCACCTACCTGAACGAGAACCGCGCCAACGACATTGTGGGCGAGGAGACGTGCATCGTGGTGGGTGGATATTTCAACGGCGACCCGAGCCGTCTGACCTACTACCGAATGGACTTCGACACCGAAGGCAGCGCCCCGATCTTCAACCCGATGGGACAGGTGCTGCGCAACTACTGGTACCGGTTCACGATCGAGAGTGTGGCCGGCTATGGTTGGAACACTCCCGACGACGCGGCCAACCATCCCGCCACACAGTTGGAGGCCACCGTGTTGCCGTGGAACGGCGGCACCGATTCGGAGTATCATTTCGGCGACGACCGCTATGTGATCCTGAGCGCAGGCAGTTTAATGCTCGACATCGTCGAGGATCACACCGACGCGATATTCATCACCACAAGCGAGTTGCCTTTCACCATCACCTCGGGGCGCGATCCCTCGGCAGGGCCGCTCTACACCGCCGATCCGGGACGGACGCTCCGGACCGACCTGATGAGCTTCTCCCTCGCGAACACCGGCGGTGTTCCGGCCGGCCAACAGAGATGGATGCTGACCGCCACCGCCCTGACTGCCGATGCGATCGGCGACGATCTCTACCTCGAGGCCCTCGACGGACTGATAAGCATCCGTATTCCCGTGAGACGAAACGGCGACTTCTCGGTCGATCGCACGAGCGAACTCGAGTCCGTGCCGGCTACCGGTACACTCGACCGGAGCCGCAACTACACCCGCTACGTCGAGTACGAGATCAACATTCCGGCTTCGCAGACCTGGAGCGCCCGGGTAACGGGTTATGGATGGGCCTCGGGCAACGACGCGGGGGATCACCGTGGCTGGCTGCTCAATGACGCCGACGAGCGCGTGGAGTCGCTTTCGGGCCGGCCCGCCTATGCGAGGCTGCGCGTGGGATTCGACAAGCTCTACTATCCCATCGTCCGCGAGTCGCCCCGGGTGACGATAGAGGTCAGCGTGGACGGCCATCCCGGGATGAGGCAAACCATCGTCGTCGGGCAGGATATGCTGCCGTCGTTTACAGGGCCGTTGAAGGTCATCGACATGTACAGCGACGGCTACGGTTCGGTACAGACCGAAAGCTACATAACCCGTTACTCGCAATACCTCAAATCGGCAAGAATGTACGGCCCCGGCGGTGGCGTGCGCACGCCCGGCCCCGTTACTGTCACCTCCACCGGCACCGGAATGGCGGCCATACCGGCCTCGATAAATCCGTCGTTCCGCTATGTGCACGTGGGAGGTAATTACACGGCCGGCTACACCCAGCAGCGGCACGACGTTATCAACAGCTACTGGAGCGAGTACGGCAACGACCGCATTTTCGTCTATGCCGTCGAGCAGCGAACCAACTCGGTGTTCGACAACGCGACCAATAACGGCGACAAACGCACGACCGTGCTCTCGACTCTGGGTGTCGACTATCTGCAACCCACCGGAACGGGATATGTGTCGAAAATAACCACCGATGTGAACCATCAGCGCACCGCTGTGTTCCGTTATTTGACCGAGGACGGCCCCTTCGGCCACGTAAACGACTTTGCGGATCACGGCTATCAAAACGACGGTACCAGTTCGGGAGTCGCTCGTGCGTCGCTGCCTCCGACGGCCGTTCCGATCATATTCGACAGCAACGGTGTCACGGGCGGCTGCGTAATGATGTTCATCGACCCTGCCAACGGCGTGGTTTACTGGGGCGACGGACAGTTATTCGACGTCGGCTCGCCGGCCTTCCGCACCGCCGACCAAATGGCCGATGGAAACCGCGACGGGCACAGCATCTTCCTGGCGAACCTGTTGGCCTACATAGTCAACTGCGCGCAATACGGCTCATCGTTCGCCGACCTGTTCATTGCCGACGAATTAGGGAATTATCCCCTCTACGAGGCGGCATTTCCGTAATAATCCATACCTTTGATGCCGTAAAGGCAGTGATTATATGTTGTATCCCGTACTGTTCGTATCCTTGGGACCCGGCGATCCGGAACTTGTTACCCTGAAAGCGCTCAAGGCGTTGCAGATGGCCGACGCGGTGTTTTGCCCCGCGGCAGGGGGCGGTTCGCGCTCGGCAGCGATACTGTCGGCGCTCGGGATCGCGCCGGAGAAGATCCGCACGTTCTCCGTACCCATGTCGGAGGATCGTTCGGCCGCCGCAGAGGCATACCGGCGCACGGCGCAGGAGATAGGCGAGGTATATCGTGCAGGTCTGGGCGCAGTTGTTGCGGCCGAGGGCGATGCGGGTTTCTACGCCACGACAGACTACATTGCCGAAAGTCTCTCCGGAACGGGGATCGCGTCGAAGCGGATCGCAGGCGTTCCGGCTTTTTTGGCTTGCGGAGCGTTGGCCGGCATTGCGACGGCCCGGCAGAACGAAGGACTGGAGGTTGTTCCCGGCAATCTGTCGTCCGAATCGCTGAAAACAAAACTCACGGAGGGCAAAACGGTGGTGGTGATGAAAGCCTCGCGATGCGAAACGGCGATCAAACAGGCCGTCGGGATACTGCCCGACGCCGAGTTCCACTACTTCGAGAACGCCGGCGTCGCCGGGAAAGAGTTCTACTCCGCCGACCGGAAAGTTATCCTCGCTCGGGAGTTTCCCTATTTTTCGCTTGTGATCGTTCGTCCGCCTGCCGGCGCGACTACGATCACTCCCTGATTATCTTGATCTCGCCGCCGGGGCCGACCGAAATTATCGACGAGGGCCGGCGGGTGGGATGCCCCTCGAACCGGCGATCGACCACCATGTCGACCCTCGCACTGATTTCCGGCGTGATGGCGTCGAAGGTAAGCGGCGTTGCCTCGCCCGAAATGTTGGCCGAAGTGGAGACCAACGGCCGGCCCAGCCGCCGCAGCAAAGCGTGGCAGAAGTCGTGGCGCGGAACACGTATCCCGATCGTCCCCTCCTCGGGGATCACTCCCGGCGATACCCCCACGCCACCCGGCAGAATGAGCGTCAGCGGCGAGTCGGCCACCTCGAAAAGCTGCCACGCAACCTCCGGCACCCGCCTCACATAGCGTCCCACGTCGTCGATACTTGCCACGAGCATAGTCATTGCCCGCTTGTCGGCCGACCGTTTCAGGGCGTACACCCGCTCCACCGCTGCGTCGTTGGTGGCGTCGCACCCCACACCCCACACAGTGTCGGTAGGGTAGAGTATCACCCCGCCGCGTTTCAAAACCTCCACAGCTTTCTGCACTTCGTCTTTCATAGGGGAGCAAAATTACAACTTTTTATCGCTTTGCAAACAGCGCACTATGTCAGAATCGTACATAAGTCCCCAGATTCACCACTCCTTTATACCCGAATCCCCCCTCGAAATAGCCGCCGAACCTGTGCCCTCCGAATTTGACGCCGATCTCCGAGATGTGGGTCGTGAAGATCGTACTGTCCAGGGTGGCGCTCTCTCCCGTATCGGCGGCAGTGCGGACGGTACGATTATAAGCGGCGGCCAATCCCACCGAGCTGTAAAGGGTCACGTGTTCCCGTGTCAGGTAACGAAATTCGATCTCGGTGGCAAGAACGTAATAGTCGCGGTTCAGATGGCACTTTTGACTCTGCTTACTCCAGTAAAGATCCGAGTCGGCGGTGTTGCCCGAATACGAAAATGTCGCGCCGAGCGAAACCAGCTTCTCGAACCTGTATTTATATCCGGCCACCGCCGAAGGTTTAAACCGCAGGTTCGATTCCAGCGGTATGGCTCCATACGTAATCAGGGCGACGATTTGCCGGCCTATGGACGAAAGGTTGGGCATGGCACAAATTCCCGTCCCTGCGAAAAATTCATGATGGTACTCCACCGTATTGCGTTTCGCAACGACCGGCTGCTGTTCGTTCTGCGCGCTCGCGCTCACCGCAGCTGTTACGACGGCGGCAATCAAAATCAATTTCTTCATAATTCGAGGCAAAGTTAAAGTTATGTTTATCATGTAAACCCCATGCTGGTCAAATCCTGCATGCCGATTATTATTTCTTGATCCAAATCAAGAAAGAGGCGTCCTCCGCGTCATTGCGAGCAGAGCGAAGCAATCCACTCTTCCACCCCTGGATTGCTTCGGGCTTTGCCCTCGCAATGACGCTGGTCATAACAAAGGCACTTCATGTTTAAAAAGTAAAAAGTTTTTCGTAATTTTGCGCCACAAAAAAATCCACGAAACAATGGGACGCGCATTTGAATATCGGAAAGCCACCAAGCTGAAACGCTGGGGCAACATGGCGAGAGTGTTCACCAAACTCGGAAAAGGCATCGAGATGGCCGTCAAGGAGGGCGGCCCCGACCCAACCGGCAACACGCGCCTGCGCATGCTGATCCAGACCGCCAAG
>DBDQ01000114.1:7982-17876 GCA_002293665.1 Alistipes sp. UBA928
AAGGAGGTGGTGTACGAGGGCTACGGCCCCGGCGGCATAGCTATTCTGGTGGAGACCGCTACCGACAACAACACCCGCACCGTGGCCAATGTGCGCAGCTACTTCAACAAGCTGGGCGGCACCCTCGGTACAAGCGGCAGCGTGGCGTTCATGTTCGACCACAAGTGCGCGTTCAAGTTCGCCAACACCAAGGGCACCGACCCCGAGGAACTCGAACTCGAACTGATCGACTGCGGGGTGGACGAGATGGAGATCGAGGACGACGGCATCACGGTCGAGGCGCCTTTCGAAGCCTACGGCGCGGTGCAAAAATGGCTCGAGGACAACGGCTACGAGATCATCAGCGGCGAGTTCCTGCGCCTGCCCACCGAAACCAAAGAGGTGTCGTCCGAGACCCGCGAAACAATGGAAAAACTCATCGAACGCCTCGAAGAGGACGACGACGTGGTCAACGTATTCCACAACATGCGCGCCGAGTAGCCGCGCCCACTCCGGTCAACGATAAATCAAACGAGAGAACCCGGTACTGGTTCTCTCGTTTGATTTATATGATTTTAGAGGCGCCTTTTGAGTGCTTTTTTTAACTTTTTGCACTATATTTGCCTGTGTCTGCGTTACTTAATTATATACTGTTTAGTTATGAAAAAAGTATTGTTGATTTCAATGGCATGGGTACTCGCGTTGGCGACCGGGTGCTCGGTATCCCGAACGGCAGTGGTGAGCGACGCCGACCGTGCGACAGCCTCCCAGGTCGACGAAATGTTGACCTCGCGTCTCTACAAGGTCGATTTCACGCGAGCTTTCCCTATGTCGGCGCCTTCTTTCTCGCTCAACTATCCCTACTTCATCTCGGTGATCAACGGTCGGGTCGAATCGTTCCTGCCCTACTTTGGCCGCGCCTACACGGCGGTGTACGGCGGAGGAGAGGGGCTGCGTTTCGCGGCTCCCATAACCAACTACACCGACGTGGTGAAACGAAACGGCCGGCGCGAGATAGAATTTACGGCCACCACCGACGAAGATCGCTATGATTTCTCGCTGACGGTCTTCCCTTTGGGTGAAAGCGATCTGACTGTCACCGCTTTCCGCAAACAATCCATCTCGTTCACCGGCCGTGTCGATCTCGAGCCCGAGTTCGAGGCGGTGCGGGTCGGGGATTAGTTTCCCTGAGCCCTCGGTTTGTACCCCGCCAGATTTGCCAGTGGCAGTGTGACGCGGGTTGCGCCGGCGGCATAGCATGCTATGTCGTAGGGATTGTAGACGAATGTTATGTCGGTGGCCGACAGAATGAAGTTATCGGTCGCCGCCACATTCGTCGCAGGGTTGAAACAGTCTCTCGTGACAAGTTCTTCCCATGTGGCCAGGCCCTTCTGGCGCAGTATCGCCGCACGGATCGTTTCGGCCAGCGCTGCCTTGCCTTCGGCGGTGAATACATCGTCGAGCGTCAGCTTTGCACCGGTACGCAGATCGTAGTTCGAGGCGTGGGTCTCCTCCATGACGTGAGCACCGCCGCTATCTTCGGCGCGGTCCACGGTGTAGGATAGGGTGTGGTCGTCCACAAGAGTGGCTTTAGAGGTCAGGTGCAGGTAGCCATCCCAGCGGAAGGTACTGCTGCTGTCCCGCACGCCGTAGGTCGCGTGCAGCGACTCGTCGAACGCCGCGGCACTGCTCCCTGCATCGGTTTTGGCGAACCCGGCCCCGAAAATGTCGGAGGCCATGGCAAGCTGCACTTTTTCGAGAATGGCCTGGTCGGCCAGCGTCGACAGATACTCGAAGTGATACTTCACCTCGAAGTTACCCGTGGTGGTAGCCATGTTCTGTTCCCTGTCGATGGCGTCGACGGTCGGCACTACGGCCGGGACGCTCTTGCAGGAAGCGAAGGCGAGGGCCACTGTGGCCGCCACAAAGAGAATGCGGTTGATGTTTTTCATAATTTTTTACTGTTTTACGGTTTTGTGCGACAATTTACTCCAATTTTCCTGCCACAACTATCACCTCGTTACCTCATTTTGTTGTAGCTTTGCAAATTCGGAAATAAAAAAACTAATAAAATAGCTCGCAATGGCACTCAAACGAATGACCGCACAGGAAGCGGCACGGCTCATCAAGGATGGTAACAACGTAGGTTTCAGTGGCTTCACCCATGCAGGATGCCCCAAGGCGGTGCCGCGCGCGCTGGCCGCACACGCCGGGGAGGAGCACGCGGCGGGCAGACCCTTCAAGATCGGCATGTTCACGGGCGCCTCGACGGGCGACAGCATCGACGGCGCACTGGCGCGGGCCGGGGCGGTTAAGTTCCGCACCCCCTACCAAACCACCGCCGACATGCGCAACGCCATCAATGCCGAGCAGATTGACTACTTCGACATTCACCTGTCGACCCTCGCGCAGGATTTGCGCTACGGATTCTACGGCCCGGTCGACGTGGCGATCATCGAGGCTTGCGACGTGACCGATGACGGACAGATCGTCCCCACGGTAGGCGTCGGCATCTCGCCCACGCTGTGCCGCCTTGCAAAAACCGTCATCGTGGAGCTCAACAGTTGGCATCCTAAAGAGCTGCGCGGCATACACGACCTCACCCAGATCGCCGATCCCCCCCATCGCCACGACACCGGCATCACCGAGGTGAGAGACCGCATAGGCAAAGACCACATCGCCGTCGACCCGGCTAAGATAATCGTGGTGGAGGTCAACGAACCCAACGAGGGATCGGGTTTCGCACCCGTCGACGAAACGACGCACAAGATCGGCGAGAACGTTGCCAAGTTCTTCGTGGCCGAGATGAAGGCCGGGCGCATCCCGACCTCATTCCTGCCGATCCAGAGCGGGGTGGGCAACATTGCCAACGCGGTGCTGGCGGCACTGGCAGAAAGCAAAGATATTCCAGACCTCGAGGTCTATACCGAGGTGATACAGGACGCCGTGATCGACATGCTCGAGAGCGGCCGGGTGAAGTTCGCCAGCGGGTCGTCGCTCACGGTGTCGAACCCCTGCATGGATCGCATATATGCCAAGCTGCCCTTCTTCAAGGAACGGTTGTTGCTCCGTACCACCGAGTTCTCCAACAATCCCGAGATCGTGCGCCGGCTGGGCATCATAGCGATGAACACGGCTCTGGAGGCCGACATATTCGGCAACGTCAACTCGACTAACGTGATGGGGTCGAAGATTATGAACGGCGTGGGCGGTAGCGGCGACTTCACGCGCGCGGCCTATCTGTCGATCTTCCTGACTCCCTCCACGGCCAAGGGCGGAAAGATTTCAGCGTTCGTGCCGATGGTGTCGCACNNGAAGGTGATAATCTCGGAGTACGGAGTCGCCGACCTGCGCGGAAAATCGCCGCGTCAGAGGGCCGAGACGATCATCGGGAACTGCGTCCACCCCGACTACCGTCCTATGTTGAGGGCCTACCTCGACTCGGGCGCAAAGGGGCACACGCCGGTCAACCTCTCCACCGCCTTCGCATTCCACCAGGCGTTCATGGAGACGGGCGACATGCACAACGCCGCGCTTTAACACTGAAATATGAATTTTGACTGGGAAATATTCAAGGGTTACCTGCCGGAGATAATTATAACGTTGGCGGCGTTGCCGGTGTTGTGGCTGTTGAAGTGGGCAGTGCGCAAGACGGCCAAAAAGTACGGGGCGCGGATGGGTAAACCGCCCGAAAGGGTACGCCACGTGCGCTCCATCATAGGCGGGATACTCAACGTGATCGTCGTGGTGTCGCTCGCGCTGATGTGGGGTGTAAAGCCGCAGAATCTGGCGATCGCCATCTCGTCGGTGCTGGCGTTCGTGGGAGTAGCGATGTTCGCACAGTGGTCTATGGTGAGCAGCCTCACCGCGGGGGTTATCATGTTCTTCTCGGCGCCGTTCCATGTGGGCAACTCTATCCGCATTATAGACAAGGATTGTCCGCTCGAGGCCGTGATAGAACACATAGGAGCGTTCTACACACACCTGCGAACGCCGGAGGGCGAATTGGTGACGATCCCCAACAACCTCTTTTTACAAAAAGTGGTCGGCGTCAAATAGAGAGCGGCGAGTTAAGTTCGCGGCTTGAGAGCGTTACGCGCATCGTGCAGGTTAGTTATCGCCACGTTGATCGCTTCGAGTGTGGGATGGGAACTCGACGCCAATGCCTCGGCGCTGGAGAGAGCCTCTTGGAAGACGATCCACGACTCGGGGGTGTAGTCCGATTCCGCCTGCAGTTCGCTCTCGAGTATCAGTGCCCACAGTTGGGCGAGTTCGCGCGAGTTCTCGATCTTTTCGCACGAGGTGGTGGTTCCGAGCGACGCACCCAACACCATTACGCCCGTAAGGGCCGAAAGTAACATCTTTTTCATAATATCTTAGTTTTATTGAGGTTTTCGATCTCCCCATTACAAACGGCAAGCCAAAATCAGCAGCCGTATGTGGTGGGGTTTTTGCAAAGGCCAGGGGAATTGTCTATCTTTGCGTTTCAGATTTCTATGTGGTTATGAAAAAGAAAGAATTCTACAACATGTCGGCAGGCGAGACCGAAAAAGCGCTCTCCACCGACTCCGTCCGTGGCCTCTCCGCCGCCGGGGTGGAGAGCCGCCGCGCCGAAAGCGGCTACAACGAGTTCACAAAGACCAGACACACGACCCTCGCGGGGAAATTCTTCGCCCAGTTCAAGAGTTTCATGATCATCGTGCTGATCATAGCCGCGGCTATCTCGGGTCTCATAGGCTACATGGAGGGCGAAGGGTTTACCGATGCAATTATAATCCTGGCGATAGTTATCATCAACGCCATCATAGGCACCGCGCAGGAGGCGAAAGCCGAAAAAGCGCTCGACGCACTCGAAAAACTGTCGTCGCCCCAATGCAAGGTGGTGAGAGACGGCGAGGTGCAGGTGGTGCCTTCGCGCGAACTTGTGCCCGGCGACGTGGTGGTGCTCGAGACGGGCGACGCCGTGCCGGCCGACATGAGGCTCACCGAGGCCGTCAACCTCAAGATCGAGGAGGCGGCGCTCACGGGCGAGAGCGTCCCGGTGGAAAAGAGCACCGACCCCGTTGGGGGTGAGGCACCGTTGGGCGACCGCATCGACATGGCCTTCGGTTCGACGAGTGTGTCGTACGGCCGCGGCCGCGGCGTAGTCACCGCCATCGGCATGAACTCCGAAGTGGGCCGCATAGCGCAGATGATCCAAAGCGTGCCCAACACCAAAACCCCGCTTCAGGAAAAACTCGACAGGCTGGGCCGAACACTCGCCATCGCCGCCCTCGTGATATGCGTGGTGATCTTCGCCGTAGGTGTGCTCTATGGCAAGGGGTGGCTCGAGATGTTCATGACCGCCGTGTCGCTCGCCGTGGCTGCAATTCCCGAGGGTCTGCCCGCCGTTGCGACGGTGGTGCTGGCCGTGGGAGTACAGCAACTCGTGAAGAAGAACGCCATCGTGCGCCGCCTCCCCTCGGTGGAGACGCTCGGCAGCACACAGGTGATATGCTCCGACAAAACGGGCACCCTCACCCGCAACCACATGACGATAGTCAAGCTGTGGAGTTTCGGCGGCGAGGTGCGCGACGTGGAGAAACTCTCAGAGGAGGCTTTCCGACATTACGACATGCTCGCAAAGTGCTCCATTCTGGCCAACGACGCCCGGCTGGCCGACATCGACAAGGACGGCGAATTCGAGTCGGTGGGCGACCCCACCGAGATCGCCATGCTCGATCTCGGAATGAAATACGGCTTGTCGAAAGAGGCACTGGAGGACGACAATCCCCGCGTGGCCGAGATACCTTTCGACTCCGAACGAAAGATGATGACCACCGTCCACCGGCGCAAGGGCCAGACCCATCTGGTGGCCGTGAAGGGTGGTACGGACGAACTGTTGGCCTGCTCCGAGAGGATTTTCGACGGCGGCAAGGTGCGCAGGATGACCGAGGCCGACCGCGAAAAGATACGCGCCGTAAATGTGTCGATGGCCGAGAATGCGCTGCGCGTGCTGGCTGTGGGGATGGACGAGATCGACGAAGTGCCCCACAAGGTGTCGGTCGAGACGCTCGAACGCAACCTCGTGTTCGTGGGGCTGCTCGGCATGATTGACCCGCCGAGGGACGAGGTTCGCGCCGCCGTCGCCAAATGCCGCGAAGCGGGCATCAAACCCGTGATGATCACCGGCGACCACCGCATCACCGCCGTAGCCATAGCGCGCTCGCTGGGCATCATCCAGGATGGCGACAAGGCCATAACGGGCGTCGACCTCGAAAAGATGAGCGACGAGGAGCTGTTGGCGGCGGTCGAAGGAATCGCCGTTTACGCCCGCGTCGCGCCCGAACACAAGGTGCGCATAGTGAAGGCGTTCCAGACCCACGGAAAGATAGTCGCCATGACCGGCGACGGAGTGAACGACGCCCCGGCGCTGAAACTCGCCGACATAGGCGTGGCGATGGGCATCACGGGCACCGATGTGTCGAAGGAGGCCGCCGACGTGGTGCTCACCGACGACAACTTCGCAACGATAGTCGCCGCCGTCGAGGAGGGACGCAGCATCTACGACAATATCCTCAAGGTGATCCAGTTCCTGCTGTCGACCAACATCGGCGAGATTCTCGTGTTGCTCGTGGCGGTGCTTTTGAACTGGGACACGCCGCTGCTGCCGATACACATCCTGTGGATCAATCTCGTGACCGACTCTCTGCCCGCTCTCGCGCTGAGCGTCGATCCGCCCGCGCCAGGCATCATGCAGCGCCCGCCCGTCGACTCGCGCCGCGGCATCATGACGGGGGCTTTCGCCACGCGCATCGTGTTGCAGGGCATCATGATCGGTGGGCTCTCGCTCGTCGCCAACCGTCTCGGTTGGGCAATGAATCCGGGTGCACCCGAGATGGCCGCCGAGCACGCCCACACGATGACCTTTGCCGTGCTCGCCTTCTCGCAGATCATGCTGATCCTCGGCACACGCTCCAACACCGTGTCGGCCTTCCGCGGAATGTTCACCAACGGCTGGCTGTGGGCCGCCTTCGTAGTGGTTTCGGCCATGATGTTCGTGGTATTGGAAGTTCCGGCACTCAAGCCGATCTTCCACATCTCGAACCTTGCCTGGGCCGAATGGGCGTGGGTGATCGGCCTCAGCGTCGCCCCGCTCTTCTTCACCGAAGTTGCGAAACTCATAGCACGACTCTCACGCCGCCACTCATGACAGCGCTCTTTCACGATGTGATCTTCGGGCCGGTGCGCAGCCGGCGGCTCGGCCTGTCGCTGGGGGTGAATCTTTTACCCACCGAGGCCAAGTTGTGCAACTTCAACTGCATCTACTGTGAATGTGGTTGGAATTCGCCGGAAAAGGGAAAGTTCAATACGCGCGAGGAGGTACGAACTCTGCTTGGCGGGAAACTGCGCGAAATGTCGGCCGCGGGCGAGTGCCCCGACGTGATAACTTTCGCTGGCAACGGTGAGCCCACCACTCACCCCGACTTCGAGGCGATAATCGACGACACCCTGTGGCTGAGGGATGAGATATGCCCCGGAAGCCGCGTGTCGGTGCTCAGCAACGCCACGATGATCGGTCGCGAAAGCGTCCGCCGCGCGCTGCTGAGGGTCGATAACAACATTCTGAAACTCGACTCGGCGTTCGACGACACGGTGCGCCTCATCGACGATCCCGGAGGGGCATATTCTGTTGCCGGGACGGTCGCCAACATGAAACTGTTCGAGGGGCGGCTCATTATCCAGACCATGTTCCTGCGCGGCGAGTACGCCGGCCGCCGGGTCGACAACACCACCCGGCGCGAGGTCGACGCATGGCTTGAACTCGTGAGGCAGATCTCCCCACGCCAGGTGATGATCTACACCATCGACCGCGACACCCCAGCCCCCAACCTCGAAAAGGTGCCGGTGGAGGAGCTCCGGGCAATCGCCGCAAGGGTCGAAGCCCTCGGCATCCCCGTCTCCGTCGCGGGATGAATTTGTAATCCCTAATTCATGATTGTAATATGAAACTGCTCAAAACCCTCATCCTGATCCTCACCACCGCGGTCATCGCCGCCTGCGACCCCGGCACCTCGGAGTGGACATCGCTCATGCCCGACGCCGAACTCTCGAACTGGCGCGTCGTGGACGAACAGCCCCACCCCAAAACCACCTCCGAAGAGATAGTCGTCGAGGGCAATGAAGTGATGCTCTACGGCCCCGCCGACATCCAGGCCGCGCTGCCCGTGTTCAGCAACTTCATCCTCTCGGCCCGTGTGCTCACCTCACCCGATGCCGCCTCGTCGCTGTGGATACACCACGGCGGCGACTGGTACGGCTACGAGGTGGCGCTGGGTGACAGGCGTCTCGATGGAGGACGGCTGCAGCGCGGAAGCCTCGTGAACGTGCGCAATATCTATAAAAACATGGTAAAGGACGGCGAGTGGTTCGACCTTACCGTCACAGTCCGCGGAAAGCAGATCACGGTGGAGATCGACGGCATACTGCTCGTCGACTACGTCGAACCCGAAAAACCGTTCCGTCTGCTGAAAGGCATGTCGACGCTGAAAACCGGAACCTTCGTTATCGACTCCTACGAGGGCACCACGCGCATTCGCGATCTGAAAGTGCAGACGCTCCCCGATGACGCGCAGGGCCGCACCGACGCCTTGGACGAGACTTCCGATCCCGTGATCGAACTCTCCCAGAATGGTTTCCCCGTGATCGACAACCATGTCCACCTCAAGGGCTGGAACCTCGAACAGGCAATGGCTAACTCGCGCCGCACGGGCATATTCTACGCCATAGCCCCCAACTGCGGCATAGGTTTCCCCATCACCGACGACGCAGGGGTCGACGCATTCCTCGACACGACCCGCAACGTGGCTGCCTTCCGTGCCATGCAGGGCGAGGGTAGGGAATGGCCCACGACATTCTCCGGGGCCACGCGCGAAAAGTTCGATTTCGTATTCACCGACGCAATGACCTTCACCGACCACGCCGGACGCCGGACGAGGCTCTGGATCGACGAAGAGGTGGTGATCGACATTCCGGTGCAGCAGTACATGGATCAGATAGTCGACCGCGCCGTCGATGTTATCTCCTCCGAGCCGATCGACGTCTATGTCAATCCCTTCTTCCTGCCCACCGCCATGATGGGCGACTACGACGCGCTGTGGACGGAAGAGCGCGCCGCACGTGTGATCGAAGCCCTCGCGGCAAACGGGGTGGCGCTCGAGATCAACGCCCGCTACCGCATTCCCAACGCCCGCACGATCAAGGCCGCAATGCAGGCGGGAGTGAAGCTCTCGTTCGGCACCAACAACGCCGACGCCAACATCGGCGCTCTCGAGTACTGTTTCGAAATGGTGAAGGAGTGCGGAATCACACCGGCCCACATGTTCTTTCCCCCAAACAAATAAAGTAATGCGAAGTTTTGCAAGCGACAACAACGCCGGAGTCCACCCGCGGGTTATGGTCGCCGTGGTCGAAGCCAACCACGACCACGCCGTGGGATACGGCGACGACGACTGGACGAGAGCCGCCACGGCGGCACTGAAAGGGGTTTTCGGCCCCGAAGCCGAACCGTTCCTGGTTTTCAACGGCACGGGGGCCAACACGATCGCGCTTCAGGCCACCACGCGATCGTGGGGTTCGATTGTGTGCGCCTCCACGGCCCATATATACGTTGACGAGTGCGGCGCCCCGGCCCGCATGACGGGCTGCCAACTGCTGCCGATCGACACCCCCGATGGACGCCTCACCCCCGCCATGATCGCTCCGCATCTCCATGTGTTAGGCGTAGAACACCATCCGCAGCCCGCCGTGGCCTACATTTCGCAGACGACCGAACTCGGGACGGTCTACACCGTGGAGCAGGTGCGCGAACTGGCCGACTTTCTGCACGCCCACGGCATCTATCTCCACATGGACGGCGCGCGGCTCGCCAACGCC
>DBDQ01000046.1 GCA_002293665.1 Alistipes sp. UBA928
CTCGACTGCGAACGTTTCCTCAATGAGTAATCCCGACCTGCCTGTTTACAATGCGAAAGATCGTTCTGTCATTGCTGTTGCTCTCGTTCGCGCATGAAAAGTCTTCTGCCAGGGAGCCGGCCGGAATACCACCGCGTTCCGATAAACGACCACGTGAATATTCGTTTGTACTCGCGGATTCTCCCGCCCGCCTGTCGACGATGCGGCAGTCCGACGAGAACACGCTGAGCCTCTACCGGATGGCAATCAGAGGAGTGGATTCGGCTCTCCCATACAAATGGAGCGCCCTTTTACAGATGGGTGTGAGCACACTCGTACTAATACCCTTTTCGCACGAGGAGGGACACCGCTCGATCTTGACATACAACGACATAGGCTCCGTCTCACGACCATTCTTCAACAAACACGGGGCCGCCTATGTGCAGGGTGTGACCGATGCGACCCTCGCGGGTTTGCGCGACGGTAACCTGCCGCAATTCCTGAGGATGCACACGGCGGGACCGGAGTCGGACTACGCGACACTTTTGCGCGAAAACTCACTCATGACTTTCGGCCACGAGTCTCCCCGTATTCTGTGGTTAGAATATCTTATGCGCAAAGTCTCTCTCGTCGCCTACTTCTCCTACGGGCTGTTCAATGCGAAAATGGGAATAAAGGAGGAGGCCGACGAACTGCGGCGCGACATAGTGGGGCACGACGTCTACGGGGCGGTGCGCCATATCCACCGTCCGGAAGCGGATTACCAAAGATATGTCGATTACGGCGACCTGACCTCCTCCGAGCGAAAATATGTGAAGCGCGTCGGTCTGCTGTCGCTGTTGAATCTGGCCGACCCCACGCTGTTCACAAAGTTCGGTTTCACACTCAGGAACGGCGACCGCGTGAATTTCTCGCTCGGTTATGCGATGACCCCGTTCGGCGACTTCATCGACCAAAACTTCTGGTGGCAGGCGCGGCGGTTCGACGCCCACTTCTATGTGCGCGAGTATGGCAACCGCGAGAGATGGTTTCCTGCGTTGGGCGCCACGTTCTCCGACATCCGTTTGGGGAACCGTTTCATCGTGACTGCCTCGCTCCACGGTTGGCAGCAGCCCGAGAATCTCTCTTTCACCGCCACCACAGGACGCTTTGGAGGATCGATGGAAGCTATCTGTAAATTCCGGCTCGACCGCAATGTTTCAAGCGGGTTGGGTGTATCCGCCGATCTGGGTATGGTGGCAAAGACCGAAGGATTTCTTTTGGAATACATGTCTATGGAACGCCACATAGGTTTGCGATTCGGAACCAGTTTGTGGTTCTGACCTGTTTGATCTGTTAATTTTTTATACATTGGCTGCAATTGACGACATATTGAATATAACGACACCGGAGGAGTTCGACCGGGCGGCGATGGAGGTTTTTCGGCGTCAGGCGGCTGAGTGCAAGCCCTATCGGGAGTACCTCGGGTTGATCGGCGTGGATGCGGCCGGGGTCGGGAGCGTGGACGGGATACCGTTCCTGCCGATCGAACTGTTCAAGACCCACAGGGTGTACTGCGGTGCCGGCGAGCCAGAGGCGGTCTTCACGAGCAGTGCCACTGGCGGCGAAGGGCCTTCGCGCCACTATGTCGCACGGCTGGCCGACTACGACCGCACTTACACCCGCGGCTTCGAAATGTTCTACGGCCCCGCGAGCAGGATGAGTATCTACGCGCTGTTGCCGTCGTACCTCGAACGCGAGGGTTCGTCGCTCGTGCGCATGGCCGACGGGCTGATCCGGCAGGGGCGCGCGGCGGGACGCGGAGGCGGATTCTATCTGCACGACCACGGAAAACTGCTCGCCAACTTGGCGGCAGACAGCGGGCCGAAGATTTTGCTCGGCGTAAGTTACGCACTGCTCGACCTCGCCGAAGAGCTACGATCGGCGCGTCATTGCAAAGGTAACGAGCCCGAAGTAATCCAGACTTTCCGAAACACGATCGTCATGGAGACGGGCGGAATGAAGGGCCGCCGCGAGGAGATGCCCAAAGAGCGCATGCACGCCATCCTGAGCAAGGCGTTCTGCGTGGCGCAAATTCACTCCGAGTACGGCATGGCCGAACTGATGTCGCAGGCGTACTCATCGGGAAGCGGCGTTTTCCGCTCGCCGCCCTGGATGCGCATCATGGTTCGCAACCTCGCCGACCCTTTCGAAGTGCGCACCGAAGGGCGCGGCGGGGTGAACATCACAGACCTCGCGAACCTCGATTCGTGCGCCTTCATCCAGACGCAGGACGTGGGACGGCTTGCCCCCGACGGCTCGTTCACACTCGACGGCCGCGTGGCCCGCAGCGACATCAGAGGATGTAACTTATTGGTTCAATGAACGACATAGACATAGTGATCCCGTGGGTAGACGGTAGCGACCCCGCCTGGCGCACGGCTTTCGAGGAGGCCCGGCGTGTGTATGTGGCCGGCCCCGCCGATCCCGTTGTGGCGACCGGCGGCGACCAGAACGCCTCCGAGATCAGATACCGCGACTGGGGCACGCTCCACCTCCTGCTGAGAGGCATCGAACGTTTCGCCCCGTGGGTGCGCCGCATCCATCTGGTGACGTGGGGACATCTGCCCGAGTGGCTCGACACGTCGAACCCGCGCCTCAACGTCGTGCGCCACAGCGACTTCATCCCCACTGAGTACCTGCCGACTTTCGCCTCGCGCCCCATCGAACTCAACGTACACCGCATAGAGGGCCTTGCCGAGCGGTTCATCCTTTTCAACGACGACATGTTCCTCACACGTCCCGTGCCGCCCGAGCGCTTTTTTCGCCATGGGCTGCCGTGCGACATGGCACGGCTGTCGCTCATCGCCCCGTCGACCATCAGCCACACGGTGCTCAACATGATCGAGATCACCGCCCGCCGCCACTCACGCACTGCCTCGATGCACCGCCATCCCGGCAAATGGTTCTCGCCGCGCTACGGACTGGCGAACCTGCTCAAGACGCTCGACCTCGCGGTATGGCGCGGTTGGCCGGGATTGGCCGACACCCACATGCCGCAGCCCTATCTGCGCGATACATTCGTGACTATGTGGCGCGAGGAGCGCGAGGTGCTCGACGCCACCTGCCGCCAGCGTTTCCGCTCGCCTTTCGGGGTAAACCACTGGCTCATGCGCTACGAGCAGTTGGCCGAGGGGCGTTTCTCGCCCGTGGGCTTTGCCGACGCACGCCTCGACGAGCTCACCGAAGAGCGTATAGGCACGATCGAGCGCTATACACGCGCGCAGAAGTACGCAATGATCTGCCTGGGCGACACTCCACTGCTGAGCAAACCGAACTTCGAGAATGTGCGCTCCCGGCTTCGGGCCGCACTCGAGGCTATCCTTCCCGACAAATCGAGCTTCGAGCGATGAAGTTCTCCGTCGTCATACCTTTATATAATAAGGAATCCGAGATCGGGCGTGCGCTCCGGTCTGTGTTGGCACAGACGCTGCCGCCGGCGGAGATCGTCGTTGTCGACGACGGCTCGACCGATAGCAGCGCGGCGGTGGTCGAGCAGATAATTAAAGAACTGGATTGCTTCGCCTCACCGGCTCGCAATGACGGAATCCGCGCGCCGTCATTGCGAGAGCCGCTGGCTCGAAGCAATCCAGGAAGCAATCCGGAAATAAAACTCATCCGCCAATCCAATGCCGGCGAGACCGCCGCCCGCAACCGCGGAATGTCCGCCGCCACGGGAGACTGCTTCGCCCTGCTCGACGCCGACGACGAGTGGCGCCCGGAGTTTCTGGCCACCGTGGCCGCTCTCGCCAGCGAGTATCCCAACGCGGGGCTCTGGTGCACCGGGTTCGACATTGCGCGCGGCAACAGCCTCACCCCCGGCCGCACACCTTCGAAAAGAGGTGTGGTCGAAGATTTTTGGGCCGCGTCGACGGGCCGGTTCGTCGCCACGGCCTCGTCGTCGGTACTGTCGCGGAGTGTCGTAGCCGAGGTTGGCGGATTTCCCGAGGGGATGCGTCTGGGCGGCGACCAGTATATGTGGACGAAAGTTGCGCTTCGCCGCCCCGTGGTCTTCACTCCCGAGCGGCTGGCGGTAATCCACGCCACGGCGTCGAACCGTTCGGCAGCGATCTACGTCTCCGAAAACACAACTTATTCATTTCTCGATTTTTACGACCCGGCGGGCGATCCCGCTCTCAACGAATACATCGCCCGCATAGGACTGGGCAAAGCGATCTCGGCGAGCGTGAGGGGCGGCACCGACGAAGGGCGCCGTGGCGAACTCGACTGGGCCTGGAACCGTCGCAGCCGTCGCCTGTGGTGGCGCCTTTGGCTGTTAAACCGCCTTCCGCGCACCTTGCGCCCCGCCGTGAACGGGCTTTACAAACGCCTGGCGTGGCTGATCGCCAGAAAAGGCGTCTAAAAACGCTCCAACAACCCACATGTTATCTCCCGGCGCATTATAATAAGGTATCGGGCTTTTGCCGGACGCAGAGTGAGAGTAAACCATGCCGCGAGGATCAGTGTCGCGACCCACTTGAGCGCTTCGGCGGCCAGCGCACGAGCGTAAGCCCCCCGCGTGGAGGCAAGCAGTCGCGCCGTGCGGCCCACCATGCGGCTGAGCCGCCGGAAATGGTCGTCGGTAAGCCTCGATGGTGGTATCAAATGGTCGACCATCGCACCGGGCACCCACCATATCCCGTCACCTTCACCACTGCCACCCGCCGCCGCGATTCTCCCGAACAACTCTTTCTCCTCGCCGCCCAACAGCGCCTGCCCCGTGCGGCCGAGCGCGGTGTCGAACATCCCCACGCGGTCGAATACTTCGCGCCGGAAGGCCATGTTGCCG
>DBDQ01000143.1 GCA_002293665.1 Alistipes sp. UBA928
CACCGGCGACGAGGCCGACCGGCTCACCGTGGGAGTCGCCCCCACGCACAGTCTCGACCCGCGCCGCGACACCATCGTAGTGCGTCCCGAGTCAGAGGCATTCCACATCTACGCCGACTCCATCGCGGTGGTTCAGAATGGCATAGACCTCATTGTGGAGAGCGAGGCGATGAATCCCGACAATCTGGAGATAGAAATTCCGGCCGACGGCGGTGAAGTGTCTCTGTCGGTCTACTCGCGCGCCGACTGGACGGTGTCGTCGACCGATGCCGCGGCAGAACGTGTGGCGTTCAACACCCCAGGTGGTAAAGCCGATGTCGACAACGGCATATCCCTTGGTATGACAGTCGCACCCAACACCTCCACCGAAGAGTACACATTCACGCTGACGTTTACCAGCGCCGGCGAAACATACAGTTATATATGCAGGCAACAGGCAGGAGCCATCCCGCCGGAGAACGATCCGACGGAGGAGACAGAGGAGAACGGAAAGAACGAAAAAACATAGTACGCCGGGGATACGACTGGATACTGGGGTGGAGCGGTTCGAAGTGGGGCGAGGCGGCGCTNNCGGTTGGAGCGAATCGAGGTGGGGCGAGGCGGCGCTGTTCGTGCTGGCTTTCGCCGAGTCGAGCTTCTTTCCCATCCCGCCCGACGTGCTGCTAATCGCGCTGTGCCTGGGCCGGCCCGAGAGATCGTTGCGCTACGCTCTGATCTGCACCGTGGCGTCGGTCACGGGAGCGATGGGAGGCTACGCCATAGGCTACTTCCTGTGGCAGACAGCGGGGGGCGAATACACGGGCCTTGCCGAGTGGTGCTACGCCCACCTATTCTCAATGGAAAAGTTCACCGAGGTGCAGCGCCTGTTCGAGCAATACAACTTCTGGGCGATCTTCACCGCCGGGTTCACCCCTCTGCCCTACAAGCTGTTCACCATAGCCGGGGGTGTGTTCGGCATCAACATTCCGATGTTCGTCGTGGCGTCGATCGTCTCGCGCGGGCTGAGGTTCTTCCTTATCGCAGGGCTCATCTGGCGTTTCGGGCCGCCGGTAAAGGTGTTTATCGACAAATATTTCAACCTGCTAGCCATAGCCTTCACGGTGCTGCTGATCGGGACTTTCGTACTTGTTAAATATCTTTTGTGATGCGCGTTTTCGGAATCATAGGGCGGCCGCTGGGCCACTCGCTGTCGAAGGCCTATTTCGAAGAGAAGTTCGCGGCGTCCGGCCTCGACGACTGCCGGTTCGAAAAGTTCACCCTGCCCGACATCGGAGCCCTCGAAGGGGTGCTGAACGAGTGGGGCGAGGCGTTGCGCGGATTTTGTGTGACGATACCATATAAAAAGGAGATCATGGTCCGCCTCAACGCCGTTTCCGACGAGGCGCGGGCCATCGGCGCGGTCAACTGCGTTCGCGTGTCGGGAGGAGTCCTCGAGGGTTTCAACACCGACGCCCACGGTTTCCGCGTCGGCCTCGAACAGTTGTTGGGCCCCGGGAACTTCGCTCCCGGCAGGCAGCCACGCGCGCTGGTTCTCGGCACCGGAGGCGCCTCGTGTGCCGTGCGTTGGGTGTTGGAGAGCGCAGGCATCGGCTACCGCATGGTGTCGCGCACTCCCGGCGAGGGCCTGCTCACCTACGACGACCTGACGCCGGAGGTGATGAATAGCCACCGACTCATAGTCAACACCACCCCTCTCGGCACCTCGCCCGACGTGGAGGGCAAGCCCCCGATCCCCTACGACGCCCTGGGCTCGGGTCACTTTCTCTACGACCTGGTCTACAACCCTCCGGTGACGGCGTTCCTCGCCGAGGGAGTCCGCCACGGCGCCGCCACCATCAACGGCGAGACGATGTTCCGCAACCAGGCCGAAAAGAATTGGGAAATTTGGAATACTTGATGTCATTCCAAATACGTAAAGTGAGGATTCTACCTTAAGATATAGATATAAAGCTATGAAAAACCTCATCCTGACCGCCGCCATCACCATGACGATGGCCTCTTCCTGTGCCCCCAAACAAAACGTCCTCACCGAAGCCGAGGTGGCCGAGGGTTGGACCCTCCTGTTCGACGGCCAGTCGCTCGATGGATGGCGTAACTACAACGCCGAAACTCTCACCGGCTGGAAGGTGGAGGGCGGCACGATCCGGGCCGACGGCAGCGGCAGCGACACCTCGGGCTACATCGTCACCACGCGCGAGTACGAAAATTTCCACCTGAGCGTCGACTGGCGCCTCACCACGGGTGGCAACAGCGGCCTTTTGTACCACGTGGTCGAGCGCCCCGAGTTCGCCGTACCCTACGTCACCGGGCCCGAGTACCAACTGATCGACAAAGCGGGATGGGAAAAGAGCAACGCCCCCACGTTGCTCGAACCGTGGCAACAGCTGGGCGTCGACTACGCAATGTACACACCCGACCTCGCCGGAGTGGAGATCAATCCGCCGGGAGAGTGGAACAACTCCGAGATCGTGTTCGACAACGGCCACGTCGAGCATTGGCTCAACGGGGTGAAAATCATCGAGTTCGAGGCCTGGACCGACGACTGGTTCGAGCGCCGGGCGAGCGGCAAGTGGGAAAACGCCCCCGAGTACGGCCTCGCCCACCGCGGTCTGCTCTGTCTGCAAGACCACGGCTATCCCGCCTCGTTCCGCAACGTGAAGGTCAAAGAACTGCCCCGCAAGGCTGGCAAAACGGTCGATCTGTTCAACGGGCAGGATCTGAACAACTGGGTTAAGTACGGCACCGAGC
The DNA here is from genome assembly GCA_002293665.1 of Alistipes sp. UBA928. Lineage (GTDB taxonomy): Bacteria > Bacteroidota > Bacteroidia > Bacteroidales > Rikenellaceae > UBA940. Next base: position 2,749 of record DBDQ01000143.1, read on the forward strand.
TGTTCTACGTCGAGGATGGCAACATNNGCCTCGTTCCGCAACATCAAGATACGCGAACTGCCGCGCCGCGCCGGCCGCAGGGCCGAGCTCTTCAACGGGGTCGACCTCACGGGATGGGTGCCCTACGGCACGGAGACTTTTAAGGTGGAGGACGGGGCGATAGTTCTCGAAAGCGGGCCCGATGCCCAATATGGCTATCTCGCCACGAGAGAATACTACGAC
>DBDQ01000072.1:0-3033 GCA_002293665.1 Alistipes sp. UBA928
TCACGAACGCCTGCATGCCGACGGGCATCCGGTGCGGGATTGGTTTTACGCCCACTTCCACGACTCTCGCACCGAGTTTATTGGCGACATCAGGTTCTCGCTGCTGGGGATCATGGAGTTGAAACAGGCGTAATTTTTCGTACAGAACACGCGTTGACCGACATAATTTTGCAATCAAGTGATTTTACCCGACAGAATTTTGCACCTTTGTCTTTGGAAAGAGATTTAATCCGACAAAATTTACCCTTTACCATATTTATTTAGTTAATTGATATAATACCTGAATACCAATACGTCTAAGCCCTTAGATAATGTAGACAAACTGTTTGATAACACTACTCCCGCATTGGTGAATAGAGTCATAAATGAATATTCTCATCTTACATGGGGTGATAGAGGAACTTTAGTTGTGGATGTAAGCGAGGCCGAGACTGTTTCAAAAGAAATATTAAAAGCGCTGAAAAAGAAAGATATTGGTCATTTTGAGGCTCTATGCGATAGTGTTGGAGTGGATAAAAGCATTGTATTATGAAACTCCTCCACACAGCCGACTGGCATCTTGGGCAGACGTTTTTCGATTATGATCGGAAGATGGAGCACCTCGCGTTTCTGGACTGGTTGAAAAAACAGGTTCTGGAACAGGAAATGGATGTGTTGTTGGTTGCGGGAGACGTGTTTGACAGCCCCAATCCGTCGGCGGAATCACAGAAAATGTATTATCATTTTTTGAGGGATGTTACGACAGAAAACCCCGATTTACAAATCATAATCATAGCTGGTAATCACGATTCGGCGGCCCGACTCGAAGCCCCCAACCCGCTTTTGGAGACAATGAACGTAACCGTCAGGGGTGTTGTAAAGCACACTCCCGACGGAGAAATTGATTTTGAACATTTGATCGTTCCGTTAAATAAAGGCGGTAATTGTCTCGCTGTGCTTTACTTGCGGCAGGGAGATTATCCCGAATCGGACACTTATGCAGAGGGTGTACAGGCAATGTATAAAATGCTTTTGGACAAGATCGAAGACCGGAGCAACCCCGGCCAAGTTCCGACAACTGTTCGGTGAGCTCTCGCCGACGCAACTGAGCATTATCAAGGATAAGGAATCGAAATACATCGCCGTTGCCGCCGGGCCGGGAAGCGGCAAGACGCGGGTGTTGGTACACAAGTTGGCCTCGTTGCTGTTGATGGAGGATGTCAAGCACGAACAGTTGTTGATGGTCACGTTTTCACGGGCGGCGGCTACGGAGTTTAAAAAGAGACTTCTGGGACTGATCGGCAATGCCGCCAACTTCATTGAAATCAAGACGTTCCACTCCTATTGCTTCGACCTGCTGGGCAAGGTCGGCAGCCTCGAAAAGTCGGATGACATTCTGAAAAAGACCATCGAGAAGATAAATAACGGGGAGGTGGAACCGAATCGGATCACGAAAACTGTATTGGTCATCGACGAAGCGCAGGATATGTCAGAGGATGAATTTGCCCTGATCAATACCTTGATGGAGCAGAACGAGGAGATGAGAGTGATCGCGGTCGGCGATGACGATCAAAACATCTATGAGTTCAGAGGGTCGAGCTCAAAATATCTCGAACAGTTTATTCTGGTAAACAAGGCCACCAAATACGAATTGGTCGAAAATTACCGGAGCAAAAGCAATCTGGTCGATTTCACCAACCAATTCGTAACGGGCATCCGCCAGCGACTGAAAGATACTCCGATCATCGCCCGGCAGACTGACAACGGACGAATCAAGGTGGTTCGTTATCGCAGCAACAACCTCATCGCTCCGCTTGTGCAGGATATTCTCGCAACCGGCCTCACAGGAACAACCTGCGTACTGACAAAAACGAACGAAGAAGCCTTGCAAATAACAGGATTACTTCTAAAAAACGGAATGCAGGCCCAATTGATCCAAACCAACGATGGTTTCAGCCTGTTCAACCTTGCGGAAGTCAGGTTCTTTCTAACTCGACTGAATCTGGCAGATGATGTTTTCATAATCAGTGACGATATTTGGGCCAACGCGAAGCGGGAATTGAGAGACCGGTTCCGAAACAGCACTAAGTTGGAGATATGCAACAACCTGATCCGCGATTTCGAGGAGACCAATACTAAAAGGAAGTACAAATCCGATTTGGATGTCTTTATTCGGGAGTCCAAGCTGGAAGATTTGTTCAATGAGAACGGTGAGACAATTCTCGTTTCAACAATCCACAAGGCGAAAGGGAAGGAGTTCGATAATGTGTTCCTGATGCTCGAAAACATTGATCCGACAACCGATGAGGTCAAGCGGCAGTTGTACGTCGCCATGACGAGAGCGAAACGGAACCTGACAATTCATCTCAATTCGGGATTCCTTGACAGTATTTCAGCCGAGAATCTGGAACGAATCGAAGATTCTGGTGTGCATCTGCCTCCGAACGAGTTGGCGATGCACCTGACACACAAGGATATTTGGCTGGACTATTTCGCATCCCGGCAATCTCTTATTTCTCCACTTACAAGCGGAGACCATTTAACCGTGAATGGCGACGGATGCTCCAACCCAAGAGGGCAATTAGTATTGAAATTTTCAGGGAGATGCACAGATCGAATCAAAAGCATGAAGGAGTCAGGCTATGAGTTGAAGATGGCGAAAGTGGGCTTTATTGTTTACTGGCAGAAAGAGGGAGAGGAACGGGAAGTGCAAATTGTTTTGCCTGAACTTTATTTTGAACGAAAAGAATTACTCACATAAATAGCGAATTCGGTGGTGCAAATGTGGTGCAAGTTGGAATGACAAACGCCTTACAGATAACTGTAAGGCGTTTTCTGTGCCCAGGACGAGATTCGAACTCACACACCGTAACCGGCACTACCCCCTCAAAGTAGCGTGTCTACCAATTCCACCACCTGGGCCTGAAAAACATCGCTGTGACGCGAGTTTCGGAGTGCAAATATAGACACATTTTGCGAATCCGCAAGAGGCGCGTGAATATTTTTTTGTCCCGATTCGCAACGAAAGCCCCTTTCACCCCGACCAACACAAAA
>DBDQ01000072.1:3109-11880 GCA_002293665.1 Alistipes sp. UBA928
CCCGAATGTTTTTCTCGAACGAGACCGCAAAGATAAACATTTCTTGTGATCGCCCAAAAAAATCGACACAGATTTTGGCACACACGAAAAAACATCTATATTTGCACTCTCATTCCGAGAGGCCCAGGTGGCGGAATTGGTAGACGCGCTCGTTTCAGGGGCGAGTTTTCGTGAGGAAGTGCAGGTTCGATTCCTGTCCTGGGCACGGTAAAAGTGGCTTACAAGCAATTGTAGGCCACTTTTATTTTCTTTTTCACAGCAACCCGATCCGGCTTCGGTATTGAGTCGGTGTGAACGAGGTGACGCGTTTAAACGTTCGGTTGAAATTGCCCACCGAGCCGAATCCACACTCCATTGCTATCCGGGAGATACCCAGCCGCTTGAGTGCCAGCAGTTTGCAGGCGTGTGCCACGCGCATCTCGGCGACGTGACCCACGAACGGCTTGCCGACCCTTTGCCTGAAGTAGCGGCAGAACGCACTCGTGTTCATAGCCGCCTTCGAGGCGACATCCTCAAGGCACAGGCGAGGATCGGTGTAGTTGCCGTTGATGTAGGCAATGATCTTCTCTATCCTTTCGTCGCCCTGCACGGGAAATGTCTCGTAATGCAGCGGGGAGGCGATGGCTCTTTTGTCTTCGTGGGTGGCCATTCTCTGCAACAGGTCGAGCAGGCCGACTATCTGCCGGAAGCCATCGCGCACGGGAAACTCGCGAAGCAGACCGGTGATGCGGGGACACCGGACACCGGGAAAGATGAACCCACGGTGCGATTGGGCCAGAAACTCCTTTATCGACATCAGTTGCGGATAGTTGCCGATCGAGTAGCTCATAAATTCGGACTCGAACTGAATGATGGTTCCCCTGACGCGCAGATCGGGGTCGTCGGTCAGGAAAATTTCGTCGCTCCGCATATAGTGCGGCAGATTGCTCCCGAAGAAGATCAAATCGCCGCTGCCGAATTTTTCGACCCGATCGCCGGCGTAGCACAATCCGAATCCCTCCCTCACGTGGATGATCTCGTACTGGCTGTGGAAATGCCACGGATACCTAAAGTAGTCGTAGTCGAAGAAACGTGCCCTTATCGGATTGCCCTCCGTGATGTGAAGCCGTTCGCTGATTGCGTTTTTCATGCGGCGTGGGATATGTCTGTTCTTTGCAAATATATGAATGTTTTTTGCAAACCGACCCGGAAAGTGGACAACAATATTTAAGGGGGCTACTTAGCCTCACGCCTGCGCCGGCCGACAAGCATCACGCTCGAAAGTATCACCACCAGGCCGCACAGTTGCACCCACGTCACGGTCTCGCCGCCGAGCAACACTCCCAGAAATACCGCCACAAAGGGATTGACATAGGCATGGGTCGCAACCTCGGTGGCGGGCCTCACTTTAAGCAGCCAGATGTAGGCCGAATAGGCGCCGATCGAACCGAAGATCACAAGATAAGCGAGCGACATCCACGAGGCGGCGGGCACGGCCCCGAGATCGGTCGACGACGCCTCGCCGGTAGCAAGCGCACAAATCCAAAACGCGGCACTCGCAAAGATCATCTGCCACGCCGACCCCGCAAAGGCGTTCACCCCCTCGACGCCCGACGAGCGGTATTTGGCGTAGAGCGTCCCCAGCGCCCACGACACACAGCCGAAGACGAGCAGCAGAATGCCATACCCGCTGTCGGGGTGCATTGCGAACGCGGAAAAGAACTGTTCGGCATAGAGCATCGCCACCCCGAGAAACCCCGCGATGACCCCCACCACGACCGCCGGGTTACAGAAATTCCGCCGCCACATAGGAGCATCGAGCGCCATGATCCACACCGCGGTCGACGACGCCACGATCGCCACCAGCGAACTGCTCACCCACCGTTGGGCCAACATCACCACTGCCATGTCGATGAACAGCAACACTATGCCGCTCACGGCCGACCGCGCAATGAGCCCCCGCCGCATCACCGGTTCGCCCCGCAGTGCACACACCGCAAGCAACAACAGCCCCGCCGCCGTGAAACGCAGCGCACCCAACATGAACGGCGGCAACCCCCGCAGTGCCACACCGATAAAGTAGTAGGTGGAGCCCCACACCACATAGATCAGGAAGTAGGCAACGACGATACCGAGCCGCGTCGCGCCGGACCTAACCGCCACCCCGGAACCCTTAGCCACTGCACCCCCCGTCGCCCCAGGGTTCATTGCCCGTAGATATTTCCGATGGCTTCGAGCGCGCGAAGGACATTCTCGCGACGGGTGGCAATATTGATACGGATGAAACCCTCGCCCGCCGCGCCGTACATCGTGCCTCCGTTCACCTTCAGCCGTCCCTTCTCTAACAGGGTCTGCGCGATCTCGGCAGAGGGAATACCCAGCGCCTTGCAGTCGATCCACACAAGATAGGTTCCCTCGAGCGGCAGCACGCGCAAATGTGGCAGCCGGCTCTCGAAGAAGCGACACAGACACAGATAGTTTTCGTGAAGATACACCCGCAGTTCGTCGAGCCAAGCGGCGCCTTCGTTGTAGGCGGCTATGAGCGCCTCGACGGCAAACACGTTGATCTCGCCCACCTCGTTTATGTTGAGTGCGCGGTCTATCCTGCGACGTATCGACGGATTGGCGGCCACAATGGCGGCAACCTGAACCCCCGCCAGATTAAAAGTCTTGCTCGGCGCGACGCAGGTGACCGAACCACGCTCGAACTCCTCGCCCAGCGTGGCAAACGGAATGTGGGTATACCCGGGAGCGATCAGATCGCAGTGAATCTCGTCGGCGATCACAACGACACCGTGCCGCAGACAAATTTCGCCCGCCCGCCGCAACTCCTCGCGGCTCCACACCCTCCCCACGGGATTGTGGGGCGAACAGAGCAGCATCACCTTTGCGTCGGGATCGGCGGCCCGAGCCTCGAGGTCGTCGTAGTCCATCGTGTATGTGCCGTCGCGGTAGACGAGATTGCTCTCCGAGGCGACACAGCCGTTGTTGCGGATCGACGAGAAGAAACAGTTGTAGGCCGGGGTCTGCACTATCACCTTGTCGCCGGGCTCGGTCAAAGCCTTTATCACCGCCGACAGGGCAGGCACCACACCGTCCACCGTGAGCACGTGCTCGCGATCTATCGTCCAACCGTGCCGCCTCTCGAACCATCCGCCGAGCGCATCGTACCACGCACCGGGCACCCGCGCGTAGCCGAACACGCCGTGGCGCACCCTGCGTTCGAGCGCCTCGACGACCGCGGGTGCTGTGCAGAAATCCATGTCGGCCACCCACATCGGCAACACGTCGTCGGCCGGCATCGAATCCCATTTGTAGGAACTCGTGCCTCGCCGCTCAACTATCTCGTCGAAATCGTACATGCTCCGGGGTTTTTACAATTCTCGTCGATTACTATCTCTCCAATACTGTCGGCCCTGATGTATCCTTCGGCCGGATTCTTTACACTCACAATATTGCCCGCCACGTCGGCCTTCACGGTGCTGTATTCGAAAGCCAGGTCGCAGTCGTCGGCCATCGTGCAGTTCTCCAACACCAGGTCGGTGCAGTAGCACAGCGGCTGCGTTCCTGCAATACGGCAATTCACGAGCCGCAGATTCTTCGAGTGCCACCCGAGATACTCGCCGCTGATCTCGGAGTCGTACACCGTCACATTCTCGGTCTTCCAGAAAGCGTCCTTGCTGTCGAGCACGGCATTGCGTACCACAACGTTCTTCGCGTCCTGAAAAGAGTAGTTACCCTGAAGACGGAAACCGTCGATGTCAATCCCCGCGCAGTTCATGAATATGTAGTCGCCCGCACGCGCCTCGACGCCGCGTATGGTGATGTCGCGGCAGTTCCACATCGTCTCGCCAGCGCACGACATCTTCACGTTTTCGAGCCTCAGTCCGTCCACCTCGCGGAACATCTTGGGTGCGTCGACGCGGCTGTTTATCATGCGTATACCTCGCGAGTACCATATCGCGGCACGGCTGTACACCGTGAACAGGCACTCGTCGATCAGTGCGTCGTCGTTGTGCCAGAACGGATATTTGCACATGAATTCGCACCTGTACACCTCCATCCCGCTGCACTCCTTTATGGCCGACTCGCCGGGATAGAATTTCACGCCCTCCAGACGTATGTCGTGTGTTGCAAAAAGGGGCCTCTCCCCTTCGTAAAATCTGTTGCTGATAGTTTGTTTCATTCTTTAGTCGGTCCAGTGTTTGATTTGCAGTTTTAACAATATGTAACGTAAGAAGCCCTGAATTATTGTGCAGGGCAAATAACATCAGAGCTTGTTTGGGAAAGTCCAAACAAGCTCCAAATGTCGGCACACACACCCGGGCTATCGGAACAGTTTTTGTGCAAAGTCGTGCAGCGATTTGCGCCACACCTGCCACTCGTGGCCTCCGGGGAATGAATTGAATTCCACTTCCAATCCCTTTTCGCGGAAAAGCGCCACGGCCTTTTTCGTGGGCTCGATCCTCGGGTCGCCCTCTCCGCACGATATGTAGAACAGCCTCAACCGGTCGTTGTACAGGGGAGTGTCGGTGAGGATTCCGGGCATGGCCGACTCCACGTCGAACACCTCGGCATCGGGGCCGCGACCATACAGTCCGCTGCTGAACATTCCCACGTGGGAAAACAGTAAGGGACTGCCCAGCCCCGAGTAGAACGACTGCCCTCCGCCCATCGAAAGGCCGCACAGGGCCCTGCGTCTGGCGTCGGTGTAAGTCCGATACCGCCCGTCGACATAGGGAATGATGCTGCCCGTTATCTCGGCCCTGAAGGCCGCCTGCGCGTCGTCGGCGTAACCGGTGCCTCCCGCGGCTCCCGCCACGTTGCCGTTGGCTATCACCACGATCATCGGAACCGCCTTGCCCTCGGCGATAAGGTTGTCGAGGATTATATCCGTCCTGCCCTGCGTTGCCCATCCGCGCTCGTCTTCACCGCCGCCGTGCTGGATATACATCACGGGGTATCTGCGGGAGAGATCGGAATCGTACCCCGGAGGGGTGTAGACATACATGTGCCTCCATGAATTCGTGACCTTGGAAAAATAGTAATCCGAGCGCAGCGCCCCGCGGGGCACATCCTTGACGTCGTAGAAATCGACTCCCCGTTCGGGTATGTCCACCGCGCTTGCCATCCGGCCCATACCGTAAAACGATTCACTTGCCGGATCGGCCACCGCGATCCCGTCGACAACGAGGGAGTAGTAGTGGAACCCTTCCTCCTGCGGGTCGGTGGTGACCGTCCAGTAACCTTCGGAGTCTTTGGTCATGTCGTATCGGCGGCCCAAGTCGATCTGCACACGATCGGCCTCGGGGGCCCTCAATCGGAAAACCACCCTCAGGTCTTCGGTGACAGCCGGATACGATTTTTTGTTGATGTTGCTCGGCAACGGTTTTAAACCGGCAGGAAGTTGTGCAAACGCACTCTGAATGACACACAGCAACGCTGCGGCCACGATCGGAAAACTCTTTTTCATCATAATGGTTTTTGTTTTTTGTGGAAAAAACAAAAATACACAATTTTTATTTGCAAACAAAATCAGAACGGATAACCGATGGCAAGATGCAGGCCGAGGCCGTCGCGGAAACGCGGGATGTTGTACCAGCCGGAGCGGGTGGTGGTGTAGGGCAGGTGGAGGCCGACGCCCAGATCGACCCTCACCACAAGGAACGACAGGTCGTAGCGCAGCCCCGCCCCGGTACCGACGGCGATCTGATCGAAAAATCCGCCGAGGCCTTTGCCACCGCCTATCACGCCTCCCGGACGCGCGGGATCGTCGCGCAGCAGCCACACGTTGCCGGCATCGAGGAAAACCGCGCCGCCCAGCCCCCCGGCTATCGGAATACGAAACTCGGCGTTCATCTCCAACTTCAGATCACCCGTCTGGTCGAAATAGACATACCGCCTCGCCTCCGCGGCCGCCCGCTCGGACGAGTGGTAGCTGCCGGGGCCGATCGAGCGAATGGTGAAGGCGCGGATGCTGTTGGCGCCACCGATGTAGAACTGTTCGGCGTATGGCAGCACGCTCGAATTGCCGTAGGCATGCCCCGCACCGGCGAACAGCCTCAACGCAAATGTTCCCGCCCGCGCCACCTGTTTATACAACCTCATCTCGACCGTCTCCTTGAAGAATTGCGAGAACTGGTCGCCGAAGAGTTTCTTCGTCCCCACGCCTCCCGCCGCACCGAACGCAGAGTAGAGTCCGGCCCACACATTGCCCGCCGAGGTGAGCGACGCCTGAACCGTCACACGGTCGCGCCGCAAAGGGCCGAAACGCCGGTCATAAGCAAAGGTGTAGGAGGCCGACGGAATAAACTGGTCGGCAAACGAGCGGGCGATGACGGGATTGGCGGCCATCGCCTCGTCGAACTCCGTGGTGGTTGCCAGCACCTTGTTGTAGGCCATTTTGAAAGGTGTGAAGCTGTGGGTAACGGTACCCGAGGTACGGAAATCGTAGGTGTTGGTGTAGCTCAGCGACAGCATGCGGAAGAACTTGGGCCTGTTGAGCAGGTCTGCCCCGAGGTTATACGACGTTCTCCCGCCGTAGCGCAGCGCCCGCCCAATGAAATCGGGCACGAGCATGCGCGGAAAGGTGAGCGAGGTATTCACCCCCATCTCGTAGGAGTTGACGGCGGTGGAGTTGGCCCCGGTCGAAGTGTTGCCGGTCTGCCACTCGTAGGAGGCCACCAGCCCGAGGGTAAGCACCTCGCCCCCGCGGAAAATGTTGCCGTGGCTGAAACTGACGTTTAACGCGGGCCCTATGAAACTGCTCGACTTGTAGGCTAGATCGGCCTCGCCTCCGATCTCCATCGGTGTGTTCATTGCGGCGGAGAACGTCACGTCGAGTGAGTCTCCTTTCCGCAGCGAGTCGAGCGGAGTGATCTCGGGATTAACGTAGCGGAACACTCCCAGCCGGGTCAGATTTCCGGTCACCCGGTCGATCGCCGGAAGGGTCGCCGCCTCACCGCGGTGTAGGGTCATCGCACGCCGGATCACGCTGCGGCGCAACTTCAGCGGCCTCTGGTACCACACTTTCGTACCGCCAATCTCCATCGAGTCGGCCTCGCCCGTGCCGTCGGCACTGAATATCTGCAGGCCCACGTCTCCCACCTCGTAGGGCAGCAGGGCGGCGGCGGGCGCATCGCGCGATACATCCATCCTCAGATCGACCCCGTAGGGCACACGCGTGGTGTCGGCACGGTATTCTATATAGTCGGGGCGGAACCACCAGTATCCCCTGCCGCGCAGGGCGTTGGCAATGCGCACCCGTTCGCGCGCGAGGGTGTCGACGTTGTATTGCAGTCCCGGCCGCACGTTCGACGAGGCGGCAATGGCGGCTATCTCCCGCGTGATGGTGTCGCGCACCGCGGGGAAAGCCACTGTTTCGAGATGCCACGGGCGAGCCACGGTTATGGAGTAGCTGACTTCGGCTTTCTTGGGATTGCGCGCGGGAAATATCTCATAGCCCGCCGCCGAGCCGAAATATCCGTGGTTGTCGAGAATATCGCGCACCATACCCACCCGCGCGGCGGGCTGCACATCGTGTTCCATCACTACGGGCGACTTTGCAAAAGTGCGGTATAGCCACGCTCGGAAACCTGTCTTCTTCTCGGAGTAGAGCGAGTTCCACGCCCACAACCCCACCGGCAGCGGAGTGCGCACCCAGGGGCTGATGAGCGGGTTGTTGGGCTTCACCTTCAGCGGTTCGCTCGCCGCGGTCGCAACGCTCGGCGGGACTTTCTCACCCGGAACTACGCTCGCGATCGCGATCTCCCGCACCCCCGTGTAGAGAGTCTGGTCGGCGGTCAGCCTGCGTGTCGTCGAACACGACGCCAAAATCAGCGCCGCCGCGATCAATATCTGCCTAATCGTTTTCATTCCCGGATCCGTTTAGCCCTCGTGCGACGGAACATGTCGCGCAGGCGGTTCAATCGTTTGCGAAGGACAAACCCGCCCCCCGTCTCTGTCACCTCGCCCTCGAGTATACTTTCGCGCGTGTTGTAGCGAAACAGCTTGAGGAACATGTTATCGCGCCGTGTAAGTCGGTACTCGAGGGTGACGTCCTCCAGCAGATTTTCGGCGAACCCTCCTCCCGACACTCCCGTCTCGGCCTCCGCACCGTCGGACACGTGGCCGCCTATGGAAATCTTGACACGATCGGAGAACAGGCTCTTGGATATGTTGTAGGAGTACGCAGTGCTGCTCTCGCCCGAGTAGGGGTCGGTGGCGGTAGCGATACCCATTTGGAAATCGACCCCGTGCAGGTTGTTGCGCGCCCACTGGTTGATCTCCCTCGATACGAAGTCACCTATCTGGCTCCGCGCGTCGAACCCGTTTCTGCGCGAGGAGTAAGCCGATCCGGTGTAGCGGTTGAAGGCGAGCAGCGACACGGCCTGCTGNNGGGTCATTTGCAGCAGTTCGTCCTGTATGTCTATGTCGGCTGGTGCGGCCAGGTCGAATGTCATGTTGACACCCGCGGCCAGGCTGCCCGACACACCCACCGAGATGTCGAAAGCCACCTGGCGCGCATCGCCGCTCTCGCCCTCGAGGGCGACATCCATAGTCTGTGTTGCGGAGATGTTCATAACCGGATCGGCCACCGGGCCCCTCCACTCCACGTAGCTGCCGTCGGCCACAAAGAATATCTTCTGCGGGATCATCGGCGGCTTGTAATATAGCGTACCTCCCGACAGTGTGTATCGCCCGGTGAGGCGCGTGTCGCCCTGGCTGTTCATCGAGAATGCAAGGTCGCCGCCACCGGTGAGTTCTATCCTGTTCTCGTTCAACTCGTCGAG
>DBDQ01000071.1 GCA_002293665.1 Alistipes sp. UBA928
CTCCGGGAAACGCCATTGCCCGTCGGCCGCGATGCGGGCCGAGAGGAGCTCTCCGCCGCGGGAGTAGAGCAGTGTGGATACGGGATCGTCGAACAGCCTCCGGGGTACGAAAACAAAACCCGTAAGCCACAAAACCGCCACGGCACCGAAACAAAACGAGACGGCGCGAACCCACCGGCGGCGGAAAAATTGCTTGATTCGGGTTAAATTCATGTTAAGACATTGCGAATGTAGCCAAATTTTTTTAATTTTGGAGGTAATTTCCCCACCAGCTTAAAAACCCTCGATCGTAATGAAGAGATTGTCCGCTCCGTTCGCCATGCCGGCTTTTATAGTTCTCGCAATCCTCGCTGCAATCCTTGCCGGATGCCGCGGCGGAGGTTCGAATAACGCCCTCGATACCCCTCCGTACAACCCTTATGTGGAGGCTTTCACCTCGGGCCGTGTGTCTCGCGGGAGTGTTGTCCACATAGTTTTCTCGCAGGTGCCCGACGAGGCGGGGCGGAGTGCGGCGGCGCTGTCGCGGGCCATGTCGCTGAAGCCTTTGGTGGCGGGACGCTGGGAGTGGCAGGACGAGCGCACGGCGGTGTTCCGTCCTTCGGGTGAGTTACGCCGTGAGACGCGCTACCGGGTCACCGCCGATCTCGGAAGGCTGTTCGGTGCCGAGGGCAGCGAGGGGCAGTTCACGTTCGATTTCGAGACCCTGCCGTTGGCCCTGCGCGCATCGGCGCCCCAAATGTCGACACCCGGAGGCGAGGAGGACGAGTGCTACGACGTGACGGTGGAACTCGCGAGTCCCGACAGCGAGAGCGCCCAGACCGTCGAACGGATGGTGACTCTCTCCGAGGCCGCCACGGTGCAGTGGACACATGGAGACGGGGGCAGGTCGCACACCATGCTCATAGAAGGGGTGGAGACCGGCGCCGCGCCGCGCAACATAGTCGTCTCGGCACAGGGCGAAGAGCTCGCGAGCATCTACATTCCGGCCAGGACGGAGTTCGGAGTGTGGGACGCGGTGTATGTTTCCTATCCCGAGAAGTATATAGAAGTGACATTCACCAAGACGCTCGACGCCGCGCAGAACATGCACGGACTCGCCTATATCGCGGGTAACAGTTCCGAAACCGTTACCGTCGAGGGTAATCGCATGAGGCTCTATCCCGACAACGACGCCACGCGGACAGTGGAGGTGTTCCTGTCGGCGAACATACGCAGTGCGAACGGGTTTCTGCTCGATGAAGACACTGTCAGGCAGGTGGAGGTTTCGGGTGAGGTGCCGGCTTTCAGGTTTGTGGGGCAGGGGGTGGTCATCCCGCGATCGAGCGAACTGTCGATCCCTTTCGAGGCCGTGTGGCTGCGTGGGGTGACGGTGAGTGTGACGCGCATCTACGAGAGCAACATAGGGCAGTTTCTGCAAACCAACAACCTCGACGGCAACGACGAACTGATGAGGGTGGGCCGCCTCGTGGCTCGCAAAACAGTGTGGCTCGACGAGCAGGGGGCAAACTTCTCGACGTGGAGAACCTACGCCATAGATCTGCGTAAGCTGATCGAACCCGAACCGGGGGCGATATACCGCGTGGAACTCGACATGAGGCAGGAGCTGTCGGCCTTTCCGTGCGACGACGCCGAGCCCCAAAAGAGCAAGGAACAGATTGCCGCCGAGGACGAGCGCGCTTTCCGGAGCCGGATCGTAAATTACGACGGCGGATACTATTACTACTACGGTGACGGCGTAGACTGGAGCAGGTACGATTACGACGACCGCGACGACCCGTGCACGTACAGTTTCTATGCCGATAAGAAGATCGCGCGCAACGTGCTGGCCACCGACCTGGGGCTGATAGTCAAGCGCGACCGCACGGGCGATATCATCGCAATGGTGCACAACCTGCTAACGGCGGCGCCGGTGGGCGGAGCGAATGTGGAGATATACAATTTTCAGGGGCAGCCGGTTGCTTTCGGGGTGACGGGTGCCGACGGCATGGCACGACTGGCCGCCGGTACCGCCCGGCCGTGGTATGCGATGGCCTCGCAGGGTACGCAGCGCACCTATCTGCGAGTAGACGACGGGACTGAGCTCTCCACCAGTGCGTTCGACGTGTCGGGTGAGGCGGTGCAGGGGGGTGTCAAGGGATTTATCTACGGCGACAGGGGAGTGTGGAGGCCCGGCGACGTGATACACGTGGGATTCATGCTGAACGACCGCACGGGGAAACTGCCGCCCAACATACCCGTCGTGGCCGAGCTATATGATCCGATGGGACAGCTCTATCTGCGCAAAACCTCCACGCGCGGCGAGATGGGGCTCTATTCGTTCGAGATGCCCACCGAGCCCGACGCACGCACCGGAGCATGGAGGGTGCAGGTGGATGTGGGTGGCGCCACGTTCACCAAAAGAGTGAGGGTGGAGACGATAAAACCCAACAGGCTGAAGATAGACTTCGGGTTCGGGGAGCGCCGTCTGCTGCTCGCCCCGCGCGACTCGGTGGCTACTATGGCCGATCTCCACGTGGAGTGGCTCACGGGGGCCGTGGCGCGCAGGCTCAAGTATGAGACCGATGTGGCGGTGAGGCCGGTGGCGACGCGGTTCGCGGGATTCGACAACTTCACGTTCGACGATCCCGCCAAGAGTTTCAGCAGCCGGCAGATGAGAGCCTCGTCGGGAACGCTCGACGCCGAGGGCAACACCCGTGTGCCGTTCATACTCAGGGTGGGCGAGAGTGCGCCGGGGATGTTGGCCGCGGCCTTCACCACGAGGGTCTACGAGGAGTCGGGCGACTTCTCGATCGACGGAATGACGGTGGGATACTCGCCCTACGAACGCTACGTGGGGGTGCGCACGCCGCAGGTGGACTACGGACAGCTCAATACCGGCAGCGACCACCGTTTCGAGGTGGCGCTGGTCAACTACGAAGGGCGTCAGCTTGTCAACCAGCGCGTGGAGATCGAAATCTACAAGGTTGAGTGGCACTGGTGGTGGAACTCCTCGGGGAACCGTTTGGCAAACTACATATCGAACTCGTATAACCGGCCCGTGGAGACGCTCGAGGTGAGAACCGGCACCGACGGCCGCGCGGGTTTCACCCTCAACAGGGCCGACGACGAGTGGGGAACGTACTATATACGCGCCAGCGACACCGGCGGACGCCACTCGACCGGAGTGATGGCCTACTTCGACTGGCCAAACAGTTGGCGGCGCGGCGAAGAGGAGGGCGGCGCGGCTATGGAGCTGAAGTTCACAACGGACAAGGACACATACGCTCCGGGCGAGACGATGTCGGTGACGCTGCCCTCGTCGCCGGGGGCGCGGGCGATAGTGAGCGTGGAGAACGGCACGAAGGTGGTGGCCGTGTCGTCACACGAATGTACGGGCAGCGAAACCGTGGTGGCGGTGCCCGTAACGGCCGAGATGCAGCCCAACGTGTATGTCCACGTCATGCTGCTGCAGCCCCACGGTGCAACGGTCAACGATGTGCCGATACGCCTCTACGGTGTGGTGCCGGTGACGGTCGATTCGCCCGCCTCGCACCTTGTGCCGGTGGTGAAGGCGCCCGACGAGATACGTCCCGAGGCGCGCTACGAGATTGCGGTGAGCGAGCGCGACGGCCGGCCGATGGCCTACACTCTGGCCGTGGTTGACGAGGGACTGCTCGATCTCACGCGATTCACCACGCCCGATCCGTGGGCGGCGTTCAACGCACGGGAGGCGTTGGGGGTTTCGACATGGGATATGTATAGTTACGTGGTGGGTGCCTACGGGGGACGCATCGAGAGCCTGTTCAGCATTGGCGGCGGCGACGAAGCCGATGGCGGTGACCGCAGCACCGTCAACCGTTTCAGGCCCGTGGTGAGGTTCGAAGGGCCTTTCACCCTGCGCCGGGGCGAGACCCGGAAGCACTCCTACACGATGGATAATTACAACGGCCGCGTGAGAGTGATGGTGGTGGCAGGCGACGGAACGGCCTACGGTGCCGACCAGCAGAGCATGATGGTGCGCAAACCGGTGATGCTGTTGGGGACGCTGCCGAGGGTGATAGGCACCGGCGAGGAGATGGATGTGCCGGCCACGGTGTTTGCCACGCAGGATGGTATCGGCAGCGTTAGGGTGACTCTCGAGGTGTCACCCGGAATGACCGTCGTGGGCGAGAACCGCCGCACGGTGCGTTTCAGCGAGGTGGGCGACCAGACCATTACTTTCCGTGTGCGTGCACCGCGTGGCGCGGGGCCTGGCCGGGTGACTATAACGGCCGACGGAGGGGGCGACCGGAGCGTGTGGGAGACCGGGATCGAGGTGCGCTCGGTGCGCCGCGAGCAGACCAGACTCACGGCGGCGACAGTGGCTGCGGATGCGACGTGGAACGGCAACATTGCCCTGCGTGGTGCCGACGGGACAAACAGCCTTGCCATAGAGGTGTCGTCGATCCCGCCCATGAACCTTGTGGGACGGCTTGCCTACCTGTTGGGATATCCTCACGGCTGCCTCGAGCAGATCACTTCCAAATCGTTCCCACAACTCTACGTGGCCGGGTTTGCCGAGTTGACGGGCAAGCAGAAGCTCGACTCGGAGGCCGCCATAGCCGAGGCCATCCGCCGCTACCGGTCGTATCAGACCGCCGACGGAGCGTTGGCTTACTGGCCCGGCGGATCGGGCACCGACGCTTTCACCTCGATCTACGCCCTGCACTTCATGCACGAGGCCGAGTCGAGGGGACATCTTGTGCCGGCGGCGCTCAAGCGGGCTGTGGTCGGCAACATGAAAACCGTGGCCCGCGGGTGGCGTAACCCGACGTCGGGCTACTATGTCTACTCGGAGCAACTTACCCAGGCGTACAGACTGTGGGTGTTGGCGATGACGGGCAACGCCGAGACGGGGGCCATGAACCGGTTGCGCGAACAGAGCGACCTTGGGGCTACCGCGCGGTGGATGCTCGCCGCGGCCTACGCTTCCACGGGGCGGAAAGATGTGGCCGAAGGGCTCGTGTCGGCCGCCCGGCCAATGAGCGATGACTACGACGCACAGTATGACATAACCTACGGCGGGCCACTGCGCGACAGGGCCGTCAAACTCGTGGTGCTCACCCTGCTCGACCGCGCCGAGGAAGCCGCCGCTATGTGCCGCGAGATTTCGACCGAGCTATCCTCCGACCGGTGGATCAGCACACAGTCGACGGCGTGGGCGCTGATGGCCGTGTCGCGGTATGCCGAAAAGTGGGCGACCGACGGCAAGATGCGCTTCTCCTACGAGGCGGGAGGCAAAAGCGCTTCGGGCAATGTCAACTCCGACAAGAGTGTGTGGACAACCACCGTGGCTGAGAAAGCCGCCGCTGGTTCGGTTGCCACGCGGGTTGAGAACCGCGGTTCAGGGACGCTATTCGTGAGGGCTGTGGCGACGGGAACTCCCGATCAGGGCAATGAGGAGGCTTACGCCAACAACGTCACAGTCGACGTGCGCTACACCGATGCCGCAGGGCGTGTCATAAGGGTCGACTCGCTGGAGAAGGGGACGGCTCTCGCGGCCCTGGTGACGGTGAACAACCCAACGCCCCGCATCATGCGCAACCTTGTGCTGACACAGGTCTTCCCCGCAGGTTGGGAGATTCTATCCACCCGGTTTATGAACGACTCGAACTTCGAGGGGCGCGGTGACAACGAGGGGCTGGCCGCAGGTATCAGCTATCAGGACATTCGCGACGACAAGGTATACACTTACATAGACTACCTGCCCTCGGGACGGAGCGTGACGGTGAAACTGAACCTTGCTGCGACGTACGGTGGACGGTTCTACCTGCCCCCGGTGTGGTGCGAGGCGATGTACGACAACCTCACCCGTGCGAATACCGCGGGCAGCGAGGTTGTGGTAACAGATTGAGAACTACTGGTTTACTGAATCAGTGCGTCGGAGTCGGAGGGGGAAGGTGATTCTTCCTCCGTCCGTTCCTCTTTTTTGTGGCAGAAACGGGGGATGAACGCGGTGATGATGCCCGCGAGAAGCGCAGTGATGCCAAGTCCGAGGCAGAAGCCGTAAACGAAATCGGTCATGGTGACCCCCGGAACGAGTTTTGCCAACAGCGCGAAAGCTAAGGCAACGAGGCCGATGATGAGGTAGAAATTTCGCAGCTTTTTCATAAATGCAAAGTAAAAGAATAATTGCTAAATTTGCAACTGCATGAAAAGATTTGCCTGCCTGCTCGCCGTACTGGCCGCCGCTGTGATCGGCGTCCTGCCGTTGGTGTCGTTCTCGGCCTGCGACAAGGAGCCACAGGGGGATGGTGGCGGCGCTGCGGTTGCGGGATGGGCCGAGTTGCCTCGGATGTCTCTCGAAGAGGATGTGCGCCATGTCACCCATTGGGTGTCGGCCGACGGTGAGATGAGCGCTTCGCCCGACGAGGCCGGACGAGTGCGCAACTACACCGTGGCTTTCGATGTCCGCACGCGCCAACCGCTGTGGGTGGCCTATCCGATGCACCCGTGGTACGACGGTGACGCAGGACGCAGCGACACGTGGAGGCCAGATCCATATATTCCCGAGAGCGAACAGCCCGATCTGAGGCGTTCGTACCAGCCGTTGGGTGCGGATGGGCGGTTTTCGCGCGGACATATGCTCGCTTCCGACTGCCGGCAGCGCTCGAAGGCGATGAACCGCCAGACTTTCCACTTCTCCAACTCCGCGCCACAGACTCAGAACGCTTTCAATGCCGGGATATGGCTGAAGCTCGAGAATCTCGAGAAAGAGTGGGGTTTCGGTGGCGCCGACACGCTCTATGTCGTCACCGGTTCGACTTTTGAGGGTGGGGGTGGGAACGCCCACGGCGAATTATTAGCCACCTCCGATGACTCGGGGAATGTGATCCCGGTACCGACACATTTCTACAAAGCGATGCTCACCACGCGGGGCACGGGGGTGGGAAAGCCCGTGAGTGAGTGCTCGGCCGACGAGTTGCGGTGCGTGGTGTTCTACCTCGAGCACTTCGGACATGCGACGNNGATGTCGGTCGACGATCTGGAGAGAGTCACGGGAATAGATTTCTTTCCGATGATCGCTCCCGGAGCCGAGAGTGTGGAGACGGGTTTTGACTCGACAGAGTGGGGGATGCAATGAAAACGATCTCGATAGTAATAGCGACCTGGAACAGGGGAGAGAAGCTGGCGCGGACGCTCGCCTC
>DBDQ01000042.1 GCA_002293665.1 Alistipes sp. UBA928
CGGCGGCATACACTCCAGCTCTCGCCCCCGAAGACGGCGAGAAGATCGAGACGCTGACCGCAAAGCTCGACCGCGTGGACGAGAGACTGAATCTACCGCTCAAGCATCACCACACCCTCGACTTCATGTGGAACCGGGCGCTTATCTCGTTGGTGACGGCAGTCGGAGCATTGATCGCCTCGCTGTGGATCATCGACAACCAACGCAAAACCCTCGACGGGTTCCGCGACAACGACCTGAAATATCGTTATATCCAGATGCGCGGCGAGGCCGCACCGAAAGACATCGAGCGTCTGCGCGACGTGTTCGACTAGAACCGCAACCCCGACAGCATCCGCACCATCCGCCGCCGCGTAGAACAATACGAGCGGTTAGTGCATGAACAGGCCGAAAACGAAGCAAAGGCAAGGCTGAACGCCTCTGAAGCCCAACGACTGCAAAATGCCGCCGAAACTGTCAAGGGTGGTAAATAATACTCAGATTAAATAACACATTTGTTCAAAGCATTATTTTTTTGCGCCATCTGCATTTTTTTGTTTCATAATTTGGAGAGTTAAGATATTTTTCCCACCTTGCGACCATTGTTAACGATTGCCAAAATCAATGTGACGATTCTTTATTTTGTTTTTTTATGAATCGCCCAAAATAGGCCTGACAATCATATAGAATATCTCAAATTAAAATTTTATTATCATGAAAAAACTTGCTAAAGTCAACACAGAGGAATTGGGAAAACGGAAGATGGCGGCTTTAAGTGGGGGTGGATCCTGTCCGACAGCCTCCTGTCCCGGTCTTAGCAACAGAGCTGTAAATCAAGGAATGATGACCGCTGGTTATGGTGGATGATTAATCAGATTTTGATTGATATACGCACACTGCCTTGGTAATTCGTTTGCGGTTTTAGATAGAGTACCAGATTAATTAAAATTACCTTGTGAGTTATACATGGACGACTGAAACTAATTTCGGTCGTCCGTGTATAGCGTAGTAAATTTATCATGATAGAAACACTTATTCACACAACGAAGCATAACAATCTTTATATCTACGATGACCAAACTCGGTTGTCGATGTTGGTTCATCGGGAATTTGAAAAGGCGTATAATAAATCCATTGATGGAGCATCGTATTATTCTAAAAAGTACGCCTATTTAAAATCACACGGATTCTTTGCCCCACCTAAGACCGTTTCGTTAATATCTTTAAGTGAGGAAACGGTAAGGCAAAGTACCATGCAAATATCAGCCATTATATTTGAAGTAACGGATGCATGTAACCTTCAATGCAAATATTGCGCATACGGAGAATTATATGAGGGTTATGATTTGCGGAATCGTGGAAATATAGACATCGATAAGGCAAAAAAAACACTTAAGTATATTTATGATTTAGGGGCTCCTAAATTAAGAATCGGTTTCTATGGAGGTGAGCCTCTGCTCAACATGCATTTTATTAAGGATTTGGTATGTTATGTAAATGACTTAAACGCCGGGAAAGAGGTCGAAATTGAATATTCTTTGACCACAAATGGGACGACAGTGCATAAGTATATCGATTTCATAGTTGCTCATAAATTTTTATTGTTACTTAGTTTAGATGGAAACGAGAAAAATCACAGTTATAGAGTGTTTAAAAATAAACGGAATTCTTTTAAAAAAGTCGTTGAGAATATAGATATGATCAAACGGGATTATCCCGAATATTTTACGACAAATGTAGGATTCACAACTGTTCTGCATGACAGGAATTCAGTAAAAGATATATATGAATTTATATATACGCGGTATAATAAAATACCGCAGATATCTGAATTGGCTTTGGACAATATTAAGCCAGAGAAAAGGGATGTCTTTATGAAGATATTTAACAATCGAACGGAAAGTGAGGCTGAATATAAAAAAGACGACTTTAATTTGCTACCGCAAGTAACCGAATACAGTGCTCTGTCGATTGAATCGGCGGATTTTTTTGATAAATATTCGATCAATTATTATGTTTCAAATCTAATGCATTTATTTAATTCAGAGGAAAAATATTATCCTTCCAGTACCTGTGTCCCGTTTTCAAAAGGTATCTTTTTGACCAATCGAAATAAACTTCTGTATTGCCAAAATATTGATTATAAATATTCCCCAGGATCGATAGGAAAAGATATTATGATCGATATCCCGGCAATTACGCGAAAGTATAACTATTATTATGACAATTTAAAAAAAGTTTGCCAACATTGCTATGCCTACAAATACTGTGGCAGGTGTATGTTCGATTTTGAAAATCTTGACAAAGTAGACACTGAAGGTTTTGTTTGTGAGGGCTTTTATACTAAAGAGCGTTTTCAAAATAAATTGTCCCGGATTTTTTCTTTCCTCGAAAAATATCCAGTAGAACTTTCCCATAGAACTGAAGATAAAGCCGCTCAGGTATGAATCCCAATAAAAACACAACCGAATACTGGTTTACAATTGATCCATACGTATATGTCTGCTTAACCGATACATGTACATTATTGTATAATACTCTCGATGGTGTAACGATAGAATCCGATAAGGTGGAAGTCCTTGGGCTGATAAGAGAACTCCTAATTCAGGAAAAATTCGGGGTTATCTTGTTATCAGAAAAAAGATTTATGCAAAAAGACATCAATGATTTTATTAGGGAAATCCGAGAAAAATACATGGGGGATGTTATTGACGTCAAACTGTCAAATGGCAAACCAATTCAGTTGATGCCTTATTTCAATTATTCCTCAGATAAACTTGATGTCTACAAGAAACTTAATTCACCTCCGGAAAAAAACGCATTGGAGAATCTTTTCGAAATATCCATTCATGTCGATGATTCCACCGACTTGACTAAATTGATTCCATTTTTGCAGGCATTTCCCGGTAATCTCTCTTATAATATTATGGGGAATATCTGGGAGGTAAAAAATCATGATGAATTACTTTCTTTTTTAGATCAACTTGCTTCTCCTAAAACTGTTATATGCTCATATCTTTATGTAACTCCCGAACAGCTATCTTGCGAGAGTAATTTTTTACACAGAATCATTGTTGATTTTCCGGTGGATATGCTTCGGTGGAACGAAATAATGCAAATAGTGGCTTCTCAAGCATCTCCGGTTGAATACGTTTTTAATATATCGTCCAAAGAAGAGTATTTCCAAGCAGAGCAACTTGCCGAACAGTTCCAAATAGAAAAATATCAAATGACTCCGGTATATAACGGAGATAATATTGAATTTTTCGAAGAGAATGTTTTTATAACAAAAGAAGATATCTTGTCTACTCCCATTTCCATAAAGGATATTTTTTCCCGTCAAGCGATGAATATGCATGACTTTGGGAAGATCAATATTATGCCTAATGGCGATGCTTATGCTAATGTAAACCATCCTGCCTTGGGTAATGTTTACAAGCAGAGTCTCGCCGAAATAGTTGGCAAAGAGATGACAGAAGGGCAATCTTGGTTTCGTATACGTAATCAGGAACCATGCAATGGTTGTATATACCAATGGCTTTGTCCATCTCCTTCCGATTATGAAATAGTCATCGGGCGTCCGAACCTTTGTCATGTAAAACGAGATAAATAATTATTGTAAATATTGAAAACCGATGAGACATCTATTTCTTTTTCTAACAAGTTGTATTTTTGCGCTCTGCTTTGTGGGTTGCGGTGGCATGGCTTCCGACGAAAGACTAACCGTTTTGAACCTCGAAGCGGCAATCGACAATCCGCGCGAGTTCGACATCTCCGAGATTGCACGGAACATTGAGTATATTCCTCTCGATGAAAGTGTTCCCGTCGGCGAAATCGCTATTTTAGGAGGGCTAAAACCTGCCGACGGCGGGTTCTACATCATTGATGCCGGGCAGATTTCGCCCATTCAGTACTTTGACCAGACAGGAAAGTTTGTCTCCACAATAGGCCGTATAGGTCGAGGCCCCGGCGAGACAACTTTTGTGCAAGGGATTGCTCCCAATTTTGCCACTGACGAGGTCTACATTGACGGAGTGACGGATATTGTGGGACTCGACGGGACGGGCAGAGAAATTGCCCGTATGAAACCCGATATTAATTGGGGAATGGTGTGGTACGAGGATCGGTTGCTAACACTACCGGTTCCGTCTCTTTTTGACGAAAACGCATATTCGGGTGACAATATTCCGTTTATCGATATGTTTGACCGAGATTTGAAGCCCGTCGGAAGCATTAGTGGTTCAAATGTGGGGCCATTTATTGGTCTTCCAACAAGCCCTCAAGGGGAAGACTATGTTGCTGCAACCGATCCGCCCGTCTTGTCAGATAATGGCGATAGACTTCTCGTAAAGCAGGGCAGGGGCGACACACTCTATCATTACAGTGCTGGAACAATCTCTCCAGTATATCGTTTGAATTTGGGTAGGTACGCTCCTACAGCAGAAATGTTTGGACTAAACCCTGTCGTGCAATGGGGTGAACGAAACTTTACCGTGGATAACGTGTGGGAGGGCGATCGGTATCTCATCGTATCAGCTACCAACCTTCGACAGATGCAACAGCCCAGACGCCTTGTTTTTGACCGTCGAGATCTCTCTGCCGACGGATTTTCGGCCACAGGCGGTGCCGAAATCAAACCGGGATTGTTCGCAGGCGGGATCGTCTTCACTCCCGCCTATATTCGAGACAATCAATTAGTGGGTTACATGCAGGCACTTGACATTGTAGATAACGAGGATGGCATCACCGACCCAAAACTAAAAGAGATTGCTACCACTATTAAAGAAGACAGTAATCCTGTTATAGTCGTTGTAGCGTTGAAAAAATAGGGTAATGTGGGAGATTGTGTCGTTTAAGAGATGTTATTGGATTTACCCGAAATCATTTTATCTTATCAGTTTCGCATCTATGTTTTTTTAAAGGGGCAGTTTTAGCGGGTTTTCCAGCAATGTACTAAGTTGTGGGCTTTTTGCAGATTCCGAAATTAGTTTTAACTTTGTACTCAAAGGAATAGCCAAAGGCAAACCAATGCAAAACAGCGTAGTTTTTTGGTGACTTTTGCGAGACTATCATCTTTTCGGCAATACCTAAATTCTTGATTATAAGCCACTTAATCGACCGGTTCGATTCCGAGTGGTACCACAAAAAAACGACTTGCTATAGCAAGTCGCTTTTTTCTTCGGGGATTTTGGGCGCGATTTGACAGGGGGGACTTGAGTTGGTTGTTCCGGCTCAATGAAAAAACCGGGTAGAACCGCGTAGTTATATGACGAAACTGTTCTCGCCGGGGGTCACCTGAAACTCTTTTTCGATCTCTCCGCGCCTGAGCACAAGCGTGAAAGCGATGTCGGAGACGACGGTTATACGTGCCTGCTGCGAAGCCGATCCGCGCCTTTCGGCGATCATCCGCAGCATGGCGTCGGGTCCGAAAGCGTAATTTTCGACCCCGTGTCTCTCTACGTTGCGCACATCCCACTCGATGCGTTTCTGCAAAAAGTCGGATTGTATCCCAAGCACATATTCGAGCAGCAGTGATATGGGAGCGAGCCCCGTCCACCCGACAAACTCGCCGCGCGCCAGAAAGCCCTCCTCGCTGCGTTCGGGGGAGTAATATTCATAAAAAGTTCCCTTCCTGCGGTACACGTCGAGAACCTGTCCGTAGAATGCCGAGGCTATTCGATGAGCTTCGTCGCGATACCCTTTTTTGCGCAACCCGTCCACCACCATGTAGTTTGCCGGGGCCCACACTCCGCCCTGCCAGTAGCGGCCGTTGTCTCTGTATTTGGGATTGTCGGCGCTCAGCGATGGCACCGGGCACGGGCGGTCGAATGTGTTGCCGTCGCGCAGCCAGGCCGTCAGCGAGTTATTCTGCCCGCCGTCGAGCACATCGGTGTGCAGCGCCCAGAAAGCGCTTATACCCTTGGTGGGACAGAGCGAGCCGTCGCGGTACCGGTCGTAGAGGAAACCGCTCGCGGGATCCCACATATTTTTGCGCACGTAGTCGCCCAGCATTTTTGCCTCGTCCTCGAAATCCTCTATCTCCTGCCAGCGCTCTGTCAGAAATCCCATCTCGAGCAGCAGGTTGTCGACGAATATCTGTTGCAGGTTGGCGTCGAGCCACACCATGTGCCCGTGACTGTATATTGGGTTGTACTCCGACGGCACCCGCGGCATGTTGTCCATCCCGCTTCCCCAGCCGCTTGTCCAGTATGTGCCGTCGCGCCACGTCCGGTTGAGTTTCAGCCACCGGTTGTAAGCGCACAGAGCCGGGAAGACCCTGTGGAGCCGTTCAAGGTCGCCCGTGTGCCTGAAATAGACCATCTCGCTCCACGGCAGCAGGTTGGGGCCGGTGCTCACGGGGTCGTAGCGTTCGAAACAGTCCCATCCGTCGGCCATGATCTCGCGGCAGATAAACCCGTCGGGATGTTGGCGGGAATAGAAATTGTCGAGAGTCTGTTGGAACGGGAAGGCCCTGAAAGCGTACCTGGCGAACATCGTGATAAATGCCGAGTCCCACATGAAGATATTACCGTTATAGGCCGTGTCGATATAGGTTGAGACGAATCCCGATCCCGTACGCGGATGGCAGATGTTACGGAAGGCTATCTCCCATGCGCGCCAATACATGGCGATCTCGTCGGGATGCCCGTCCCACACGGGCGAAGGGATAAGATTTTTCACCTCGTCCAACTGCGGAACGGGTGTTTCGACGGGTACGGCGCCGCGAAAACCGTTGTCGGTCACCAGAGGCTCCCTGACGTAGGTGTTTTTGTAGGGAAGGCGATACCCTGCCGGATTTTGGACAGGATTTTGGGCCGTGCCCGCGACGGGAGCCGAAAGCGCTGCGGCGAAAAGTGCGGCCGCAAAGAGGTGTGACAGTTCTGTCTTCATGGTCGGTCTAATTCGTATAACGAAACAATTTTTTTCAACAAATCGGTGTTCTCATAAAATCCCCGGAAGAGGTGCGCACCCACGCCGTAGGCGAAAACGGGCACGAATGCCGCTGTGTGGTCGTCCGAAGAGAACTGTCCCGCAACATATCCTCTGCTCCGGTCGCCGGCCGTGAGTGCCAGCCCGCCGGTCTCGTGGTCTCCGGTCACGATCACAAGTGTGGCCCCATCGGCATCGGCAAACCGTAGCGCTTCGGCCACCGCCGCGTCGAGGGCTATGGTTTCGACGACCGCGCGCCGAAGGTCTCCGATATGGGAGGCGTAATCTATGCGTGCCGATTCGAACACGAGAAAAAAGCCCTCCGGGCCATTCAACTGCCTGATGGCGTCCCTCATCACGGGGGCCAGAATATCCGCGCGGGAGGGATCGAGATAGCCTGAGAATTTCACGTCATCTAAACACACAACCCTGTCGCCCGAAAGGGCTATCGAATCGGCGCTGAATGTAACGGCATAGCCCCGCTCCCTCATCTCCCGCAGCACATCCCTGCCGTCGGCCCTTTTATCGAAAGCCTCTCTGCCGGGGCCCGCCAACAGCGACAGTCCGCTCACGGAAAGTTGTCCCGCTATAAATTCAGCGTCGTTCCTGTCTGGCGAGTGGGCCCAATTCGCAGCGGAGGTGGCATCTGTGACATCTCCCGTCGAGACGACCCCCGTTCTTATGCCGCGGGCGGCAAACATCTCCGCCGTGTTCGGTACAGGCAGCGAATCGGGCCCCGTCGACAGCATGTTGTTGGCGGTCTTCTCCCCCGTGAACATTGCCGTGGCCGCGGCCGCAGAGTCGGTGATGTGGGAATCGAGCGACGGGTTGCGCATAAAACCCATATTGTCGATCCCCAGCATCGAAAGCGCTCCCCTGTTGGCCGTCTCCGCCGCTGCGATATGCGCCGGCCCCATGCCGTCGCCCACGATCACTATCACATTCTTCATCCCACCCTCTTTGCCGTCGCTCCCTCCGGTAGGGACATAGACCGGCAGGAGCCCGGGAAATACGTAATTCGTGCGGTAGAGGGCGTCGAAGAATTGCGTGCAGCGCGCCGGATAATCGGTGCCTGTGACGTCGATTCCCATGTCGAAGAGGGTGCTCCACGTGTTCACGTTATCGACGGTGCCCCAGAACCGCACCCGTTTGCCCAGCGCGTGGGCGTCGTCGACGACCTTCATCAGGGCCGCTTTCTGTCTCGCCGCGATCGAACCTTTGCCGTTCCAGCGCGTATAGGCGGAAATGTCGTCGCTTATCATCCAGATCTTCTCCAGCGCCTCGGGGCTGTACTCCCGTCCGGGATTGCCGTCAAAGTGGATGTAGTCGGGATAAGAGGAGAAGTTGTCGGGTGCCGGTCGCTCGCCGCTGATTATCACCTCCACGCGACCACGGGCGAAAGTCTCGGGGTATCTCCCGAGCAGTTCCGCCAGAATGGGCATTACCTCGGCCTCTTTCAGGTCGAACATTATCTTCAGACCCCACGCCGCCTTCCCTACCCGCGCGACGGGTTCGAGATAGAGTTCGCTCACGAGCGGCGCACGCCGAACCCCGATCCTGTCGTGGGCTGCCACGACATCCGTTCCCCGCAGCCTCACGTCGGCCTCGATAATGTCGACCCCCGCCCCGTAGGCACCCCAGAACGGGGTTCTCTGGCTTGAGTCGTTATGCGAGAGGATAACCATCTCCCGCCTGTTTTCCGCCGTCTCCTTCATTTGCGACAGCAGGGGCTGCCCGCCCGCGACGGAAGAGAACATTGTAGCCGTGGCCACCGATAAAACCGATACAATAACAGGTCTCATACACAAATAACATTTTTAATCGAACATCAGGCACGCGGCCCCTATCACTCCGGCACGGTTACCCATCCGGGCGAGGCAAATGTCGGTATTTACCGCGCAGTCGCTCAGCGCATTGTCAAGTGCTACCGCCGAGACCTTTTCCGCGAGCAGCGGTCCCACCTCCGACAGTCCGCCGCCGATGACCACCTTTTGCGGCGCGAATATGTTTATATACCCCGCTATTCCGCGCCCGAGGTAATAACACTCCCTTTCGAATATCTCGACCGCCGTGGCTTCTCCGGCATGATAGCGTTTCATCAACTCCTTTCCGTCGATCTGTTCACCCGTCCTGTCGGCATAGAACCTGAGCATTGCCGCGGCCGAGGCGTAAGCCTCCCAGCACCCCCGGCTGCCGCACGCGCACTCTATGCCGTCATCGACGTTGAACGGTATGCAGCCGAGTTCGGCGCCTCTGCCGCGGTATCCCTTCAGCATGCGGCCGTCGACGATCACCGCACCTCCTATTCCGGTACCGACCCCGATGAAAACCACATCCGAGAAACCTTTTGCCGCTCCGAACCTCTGTTCGGCGGCTCCCACGGCGTTGGCGTCGTTGCACAGCCTGACCCTGACGTCGTGACGCGCCTCGATCATGTCGGCGATATGCACTTTTTCCCAGCCGTTGATATTTGGCGACCCCCCCAACAGTATTCTTTCGGTTGGGTCAATTATTCCGGGAGTGCCGATACCGACACTTTCGAACGGCAGGCCGTTGCCGGCCGCTTCGGTGAGGGCGTACCCCACAATGTCGCACAACTGTTCCAACAGGGTCTCCTTGTCTTTACCGGTCGTACACTCCCTTTCCCACATGATCGAACCCTCGTCCGAAACGACGGCGTATTTTATGTATGTCCCGCCGAGGTCTATTCCTAAAGCGTATCTCATCTCTTTCCGTTCTCTATAAAAAGCATTTCATCCGGGATCGAAGCTTCTTTCATATTCCGTCCCGCGAGGCCCACTTCGAGGCTTTCACCCATGTAATCGTCGAAATAGAGCACTCTGATGCGATGATACCCCCGCTCCAGCGCCACCATACCTCCCATTTTTCTCGCATCGTGCGAACCGTCGTTGTCGACCACGAGCCGCCCGTCGACCCAGAGACGCGAACCGTCGTCCGAAACGGTGTGGAAGCGATAGACACCCCGCTCGGGAATCTCGACGAGTGCGTTGAACTCCATTCCGAAGTGGTCTCCGGCCAGGGCCGGCGACAGCGAGAAGTTGGGGATCACGCCTTCGGCCTTCAGCTTCCCTTTCGTTGCTATGTGCCGCGTCCGTTTTATTCCGCCGCCCTCGTAGTATCTGTACTCCACGCCTGCGGAAGCGGGAGCCGCCTCCACCGCCGGAAGATATTTCATGGACTCTTCATCGGCGCGAGATATGCCCGACGGATAGTAGTAGAGATGCTCTGTGCCCCGCGGGGTGGCGATCCACGTGTCGAAACTGCGCCGCCCCTCGCAGAGCGAGATCACCCTGCCTCCGCGCTCCAACCCGCCGTAGGCGTTGGTTCCACCCACACGGCAATACGACAGGAGTATACCTCTGTATATCCCGGCGTAATCGTTGTCGTGATCGTGTCCCGAGAATGTCCCCATCACGTCGCCCTGTTCGAGCATGCTTGCGAACAACCCGGAGTTGATGCCCCCCTGCGGAATCCGTTCGCGCTGCGTGCCGACGATGGTGCACATACTCGCCGCAAGCGACGCTTCGAGCAGCGGAACGTGGAAGAACATGAGCGAAGGAACGGGCTCGCCGCCGTTTTGCCGACGGTAGCGCTCTCCGGTATCCCTGTACCATGCGATCTGGTCGAAACCTATCAGGTCGTACTTTCCGAATTTCGGGTCGGCGGGATAGTCGTTCGAGTCGACGCAGTAGAGAAGGGCCTCCACCCTGCCGGAACGCGACCCCAGAACTTCGATCACGAAATTACCCGTGCCTTTCACGGAAGCCCCCGCCGATCCGATGTATCCGGGTTTGCCCCGCAGATAGTCGAATATCTCTTTTTTCGATATTCCCGGCACGGGGGATTCCCCGTCGTGGTTCCCCATTGTCACGCACCACGGGATACCGAGATCGCCGAAAAGCGCGGCAATGAACTCCCACCCCTTGTCGGCGGGCGCGTAGGTGACGACGTCGCCCGTTATCACTATGAGCTGCGGTTTTTCGCGTCCGACCACCTCCCTGATGACCCGGGCGCTCTCCTCCGCCTCCGGTTTTGTTACATCGAGGTGAATGTCGGAGAACTGCACGATCCTGAAGCGGCCGTCCTCGCCGAAACACAATTGCGGTGGCTGTGCGGGCATAACAATTTCTGCCACCACGGGGTTGTGGTCGGAGAGGTAAACGCCACCCGCCTGTTCGGGCACGACCCTATAACGGGACACTCTCACATCCGGAGTGACGAATATGTAATCTATGCGCTCCCGGTGTCGTGTCTCGATTTTGCCGAACTCATGAAACGTACCCGGCGCGTCGTCGGTAATGGTCTCGGCACACATGCGGCTGTCGAGCAACACCCCTCCTTCCGTTATCCTCTCTATGACACCCGAATCCGGTCCGGCGTTGAAATCGCCCGTGAGTACGACCGGACGGCCTCCCGAAAGTTCCGTTATCTTAGTGCGCAGCAGGGTGGTGCTCTCCCTGCGGGCCACCTCGCCGACATGGTCAAGATGGGTGTTGACTACGAGCAACTCCTCGCCGCTGTACCTCTCCCTGAGCACGGCCCACGTCGCCACCCGTTCGCAGGCAGCATCCCAACCTTTGAGGCCCACCGCACCCGGGTCTTCACTCAGCCAGAACGTGCCCGACTCCAGCGCCTCGAAGCGGCTGGTCTTGTAGAAGATAGCGCAATATTCCCCTTTCATGTCTCCGTCTTCACGTCCGACACCCACGCGGGAGTACTCCGGCAACCTCTCCCCGAGATCGACCAGTTGGTTGTGGAGAAGCTCCTGTGTACCCGCGATGTCGACGTCGCCGCCCGCGATCGCCCCCGCCGCGGCATCCCTGCGATGGGGCCAGCCGTTACGGCCGTCGCCGGGGTTGTCGTATCTCATGTTGAACGACATAACCACGACGCTCCCGGCGTAAGCACCTGAGACGGCCAGGGCGATAAAGCCAGCCACGAGAACGAATATCCTGAAACTTTTCATAATGTATTCAAGTCTGTGTTTGCGAATAATATTCCGGCCGGAACGGGCTCGAAACCCGTCGCTCCCGGTTTTTTCCACCTCCACTCGAACGAGTTGCCTTCGTAATCCTCGAAGTAGCGCAGTTCGAAAGAGTGGCACCCCTTTTCGAGAGCCGCTAAACCGGTAGCCGTTATCGCGGAGTGCGAACCGTCGTTGTCGACCGTCACTATGCCGTCTATCGTCAGCCTGCTTCCGTCGTCGGATGTGATCGCGAATTCGTATATTCCGGTTTGCGGAATGTCGATCACACCCGAAAATATGAACGAGAAATGATCTTCCGCGGCCGCATTCTCTATCGAGGGTTCGGCCATTGTACCGCTGCCGGCCAGGCGCGTCTTTTCGATCCCGGCAACGCTCGAGACGGTCCCTTCGTAATACGAATATCTCACTCCGCCCGTTTTTTTAGCGGCGGCGACCGGTTTCGAGAACCGGGCCGCGACCGCCTCCAGAACAAACTCTTCGCTCGGGGCGTAATCGGGATGGAAAGCTCTCGCCCTGATCGTGCAGTCGGACGACACGGCGAACGGCCCTTCGTAAAGGGTTGAATTTTCGTCTGTCTCCGAGCCGTCGAGAGTGTATCGTATTTGCGCCCCGGGAGTGCGTGTGTCGAGGCTCACCTCCGGGCTGCCGGTAAAGAGATACATCTGCCGGGGAGTATGGGGTATGGCGGCCGAGGCGAGGCGCGTCTGCGAATATGGGGAATCCTCCGCACGGGAGCCGCGCTCCCTGCACGGTTCGGGACTAAGTTCGAACTTCAACTCTCCTCCCCGCATGATCTCGGCATATGTTATGAAGTTGGTTTCGACCGGCCTGCCATTCATCACCACCCTGCTTATATATCTGTTCCGGCGTGGAGAGTCGGCCTTTATCGTGAGTGTGCCGCCGCCTGCAAGCCTTATCGTGGCTTTGCGGAACAGCGGTGTGGTCAGGTTGAATTCACCGCTGCCCGGACAGACGGGATAGAGGCCCAGCGCGCTCATTACATACCACGCCGACATGGCCCCACAATCCTCATTGCCGCTTATGCCCTCGGGGTCGGGGCTGTACATCTCATCGAGCAGACGCCGCGTCATTGCCTGTGTTTTCCACGGCGATCCGGTGTAGTTGTAAAGATAGGCCATGTGGTGGCTCGGCTCGTTCCCGTGGGCGTATTGCCCGATCAGTCCCGTTATGTCCGACATGGTACCGTCTATGCGCTCCTCGGCCGAGAAGAGATCGTCGACGGCCTGCTCGAACTGAGCCCGCCCGCCGAACTGTTGCATGAGCCCGAAAATATCGTGGGGCACAAAGAAACGGTACTGCCACGGGGTGGCTTCGGTGAAAGCACGGTCGGGGGCGAAGGTATTGAACTCCGGTTCCCAGTTGCCGTCGAGACGCTTTCCGCGAAAGAACATCGTGTTGCCGTCGAATATCTTCATGTAGTTCATCGCCCGTCGTGAATACTCCTCACAGTCGTCGCTCCGGCCCAGGGCTTCGGCCATGCGGGCTATGCACCAGTCATCGTAGGCGTATTCGAGGGCGCACGAAACGGACTCTTTTTTTATGTTCGAGGGTATGAAGCCGTGCTCGACATAGTAATCCGAACCTTTTTTGTTAATGTTCGACGAACGTTTCATCGCCTCCAGCAGCGCCTCGCCGTCGAAACCTTCGAGTATCCCCTTTAGATAGGCGTCGGTGATGACCGAAACGGCGTGGTATCCGATCATTGTGCCGGTCTCGCCCGCCGAAAGCGGCCACAGTGGAAGTTCACCGCCCTCACCCGCGGCGTACATATCCATGAAAGAGGCCACTATGTCGCGAACCATATCGTGGTCGGTCAGAGTAATCATCGGATGCCACGCCCTGAAAGTATCCCACAGCGACAGCGTCGAATAACGCCTCCCGCCCTCCGGAAGTTTTCCTGTGCCCATGTCGTGGCGCCTGTACTCGCCGTTCGCGTCGTTCACTATGTTCGGTACGATACCGGCGTGGTAACGGGCTGTATAGAAATTCCGCATCTCTCTTTCCGATGCGCCTTCGACGACGATATCCGACAGGTACTCCCTCCACATCTCGCGGGTGCGGAGCCGTATCGCGTCGAAATCGTAATCGCCGGGGGCGATCTCCCGGTCTAGGTTGTCGCGGGCGTTTTCGTGGCTGACTATGGACAGGCCCACTTTTGCCACCAAAGGTGTACCGTCCGAGATCCCGAAGCGCAAAACCGCCTGAAGGTTTCCGCGCAGGGCTGCGCGGGGGGCGTCGGTGACACGTCCGCCGCTTATCCACTCGACACTTTCGGGCTCTTTCGAGAAACGGGCCGTAAAATGCACATACTGGTTAGGCGTCCACCCCTGGGTGCGCCTCATGCCCGAGATCTCGTTCACCGCCGTTCGTACGAGCGCAACGGTGTCGATGGTCTCGCCGTCCAGCAGGTGAGCCATGTCGATGATGACAATAACCGG
This sequence comes from Alistipes sp. UBA928, assembly GCA_002293665.1. Lineage (GTDB taxonomy): Bacteria > Bacteroidota > Bacteroidia > Bacteroidales > Rikenellaceae > UBA940. The sequence goes on from DBDQ01000042.1 coordinate 14,377, forward strand.
CCGGCCCTTCTCGAATGTGTAGCGGTGAACCCCGGCACGCGTCGTGGCCGTGAGTTCGGCTTCGATGCCCTCTTCGCGAAACCTGACCCCGTAGTAGCCCGGCGAAGCGCTCTCGTCGCTGTGCGAAAATCGCAGCGGCTCAAAAATATAGCCCTCCGGAACAGGTACCGGCTCTTTGGTCGTCGGATGGAAAAGAATGTCTCCGAAATCTATACAGCCCGTGCCGCTGAGGTGGGTGTGCGAAAATCCGATGATCGAACTGTCGCTGTAATGGTATCCCGAACAGGCGTCCCAGTTTCCGCGCCGGGTGTCGGGACTCAACTGCACCGCGCCGTAGGGGGTTGTCGCTCCGGGGTATGTGTGTCCGTGCGCTCCCGTTCCGATGAAAGGATCGACATAATCCACCGGTTCGTGGCGACCCTTGCAGGCCACGAGGCAAACGGGCGACAGCAGGAGCAACAGTGCTCCTGCCATCGTTATTTTATTTATTCCCGTTTTCATGCTCCGGACACTCAATACCCGTTGTTTTGCACAAGACTCACCGTCCCGTTGAACGCCCTCGTGGGAATGGGAACAACGTGGTGCGTCGAGGGGTTGAAAGTACGCGCGTCAAATATCTTCGTCGGATTGTCGTACTCAACGGTCACTACCCCGCTGCCATCCACGGTGAAGTTGCAGGCGTGTGTGGGATTGTTGAATACCGCGGCGGCGTCGCCCCAACGGATCAGGTCGAGCAGGCGGCTGGGTTGGAATTCGTAGGCAAACTCGACCTTGCGCTCCTGTTTGAGCTCGGCCAGCGAGCCGGTGCTGTCGCCGGGCAGACCCGCACGCACGCGCACCTGGTTGATGAGCGCGGCGGCATCCGCGACTGCATTACCTCCGTTCTTGGCGATAAGAGCTTCGGCCTTCATCAGAAGAACATCGGCGTAGCGCAGCATGACCTGGCCGAGACGGGTTCTCGGACGGCTGCTGTTGCAGTTGATGTAACCCTTTTTGTCGGCTTCGAGGGGTTCGAACGGCTCCATGTATTTGCGGAACATCAGCTTTGTGGTCGAACTCATATCCCACACCTGGGTTTCGCCCGCAACCTTGGTGCCCTGCGTGTGGGCGAGAGTGGTGCTCGATCCCAACACGGCCTTCTCTCCGAACCACCAGAAAGTGTCGCCTGGTTTGAGGATCGTTGCTTCGCGCCTTTGGTCGCCGTTCTCGTAAGCCTTCCACAACTCCCATGTGGGCTGGAATTTACCCCACGTGTTGGCGAATCCCCATCCACCATTCTGTAAGCCCTGGGCATAAAACTGCGGCCCGCGGGTGTCGGTGTCGGTGTTGCCGAAGAACGACCAGATATATTCCGTCGAGAAGTTGTTACCGATTGTGAAGAGGTTGGCGTAGGCGGGGCGCGCGGAGCCGTCAGGGTATTTTCCGGCGGCTGTCACCAACGCGCGGGCGTCGGCGGCCGAAGCGCCCGGCTGCGACGAAATGTCGATGATTTTGTTACACATCTCGATCACCACGTCCCAGTACGAGGCGTCCCACCTTGCGGCATACATCGCGGCGCGTGCGCAAAGTCCCCACGCGGCGGCCTTGTGAGCCCTGCCCCAGTCGGCGGGCGACAGTTGCGAGAAGTAGGGAAGGTCGGCGGCGGCGGTACGGAAGTCGGCTATGATCTGCTCGTAGTTTTGCAGCACCGATGCCGGGCGCGGAGAATCTATTCCGTCGATCGAGGTGGCCTCGGTGATTATGGGCACCCCTCCGTTGGGGCCGTTGTCTCCATAGTAGGGTGCTATCCACAGCATGGCGTAGGCGCGGGCGAAGGATGCTTCGGCTATGACGAGTTTTTTGAAATTCTCATCCATGTCGGCCGGCTGTCCGCTTTCGAACCGTTTGTTGATCTCCCTGATAATGTTGTTGGCTTTCGTGTTCTGGAGATACATGCGCCACCAGATGCACGATATCTCGCCGCGGTCGACGGCACCCCACGCCATTGAGCGGATCTGCGCTTCGTGGGGATAGCCCGTGCGTCCGAGTGTCACGATGTCGGTGGCCACCTCCCACGAGTAGAGCCCGGTTCCGGTCACCTCTTCCGACCAGTTATCGGTCTGGTAGGCGTAGAGATCGGCCACGGCGCCTTCGAAGTCGCCTCTCTCTGTCCATGTCCCTCCGGACTGGTACTCATCCACGTCGAGGAAGTTACATCCCGCGAACACCGTCGCGGCGAAGGCCGTTGTTAATGATTTAAAAATTATCCTTTTCATCGCTTCGATTCTTGCTAAAAGTTAATGTTCACACCGAAATTCAACAGGCGGGCAACGGGATACGAGCCCCTGTCCACGCCGAAATAGGCCACTTCCGGGTCGATACCCGAGTATTTTGTGAAGGTCAAAAGATTGTCGGCCGAGAAATAGACGCGCAGACCCGCAGAAGGCAAGCCGATGGCTTGCATCGCCGAAGAGGGCAGGGTGTAGCCGAGGGTAAGGTTCTTAAGTCTCAGATAGTCGCCCTTTTCGAGGAAAAAGTTACTCATCTTGTTGTAGTTACCGTTGTTGTCGGTGAGTATGCCCAGTCGGGGATAGCCGCCGTCGGGATTGAAGTCATACGAGTCGAGTACTTCGGTCGAGAGGTTGCCACCTTCGTAGCGGCCACTCGAAAGCAGCTGCCGCAGCCCGTTGTAGATGTGGTTTCCGGCAACACCCTGAAGCATGACGCTCAGATCGAAACCCTTGTACTCCACCGAACCTCCGAACGAAAATGTCAACCTGGGCTGGTAGTTGTGGCGCAGAACCCGGTCGGCGGTGGTAATCTTTCCGTCTTTGTTCACGTCGAGGAATTTTATGTCGCCCGGTTTCGCGTTGGGCTGGATTTTAGTGGTTCCGTCGGAGTGGAGATAGCTGTCGATCTCGCTCTGCGACCGGAAGATGCCTTCGGTCTGATAGAGATAGAACGAATAGAGCGGATGTCCGACCTGCGAGCCGACGAGGGTCGTGCTGTTGACGTTCACCTGACTGTTCATCAGCACGTCCACCCAACTGCCGAGGTTGGTGACTTCGCTCCTGTTGGTGGAGACCATTCCCCAGACGTTGTAACGCAATCCGCCCCGGGTCGCGTCACCGAAAGCCAGCGACAGTTCCCATCCCCGGTTGTTGACGGTTCCGATGTTGGCGCTCGGCGCGACGGCCAAACCGCTTTGGTCGGAGAGTGGCATCGGAGCGATGAGCCTGTCGGTAGTCTTGTCGTAGTAGTCGACCGATATGTCGAGCCTGTCGTCGAGGAAGGCCGCGTCGAGCCCCACTCCCCACTGGTCGGTGTACTCCCAGCGAAGATCCGGGTTGGGTATCCTCTTATAGTACGTTCCGTAGACGAGGTTATTTGCGTCCTGTCCGAAGATAGCGTAGAAATCGTTCTTCTCGGGATAGGCGTTGCCTTCGTGCGATTTCAGGCCCACGATGTCGCCGATGCGTCCCCAACTGCCGCGCAATTTGAGAAGATCGAACACGTTTTGATCCTTCATAAAACTTTCGGAAGAGATTTTCCACGACGCCGACACCGCGGGAAAGAGTTGGTAGCGGTTGGCTTTGGGCAGTCTCGACGAACCGTCGCGGCGCACGCTCGCCGTGGCGAAATAGCGGCCGTCGTATGAATATCCCACACGTCCTATCAAAGATGTCTGCGAGAAGAGATTGATGGCTTCGGAAATGTTGGCCGATTTGTTCTCGGTGTTCGACCACAGGAACGAAGTCTCCCTGAGCGAAGCGTAGTTATAGGTGTTGACGCCGCGCATGTGTGTTTTGTCGAACTTCATCGTCCATCCGGCCATCGCGCTGATGTTGTGCTTGCCGAACGTCTGCACCCAGTTGGCTGTGGTCTCCCACAACCAGCCGTTATCCCTGTTGAGTATCTCCTCGCGGTCGAGTGCATTGCGGGTGTAGCTTCCCGCCTCTTTTCTGATGGGCCACGCCTCGTCGAGATCGTGATGGTGCATATAGGCTGTGAAATCCGATCGCAGGGTGACGGCCTCCACCGGTTTCACCTCCAGCGAAGTGGTGGAGTAGAGTTTCATTTCGGGGAATCTCTTGCGAAGTTCCTCGAGTTCGGCCACTGGATTCATCACATTCTTCGGATAGCCCGCCACACTGATCGAGGCGGGATAGAGACCGCCGTACATTTTGTTACCGGCGGCGTCGAGCACATAATTACCGTTAATATCGGTCTCCCACACCGTGGCCGAACGCGGCATCCACATTGCGCTCATCATCGGCCCCTGGTGGTTGGTGTTCACTCCGCCCTGGCCGTTCTTCGTGAGAAAATTGACCCTTTGGCTCACCTTTGCCCAATCGTTGATCCGGTACTCGGACTGCAAACGTCCGCTGAACGCCTTGCTGTAAGTGTTCAGCAGCACGCCGTCCTCCTGATCGTAAGATAGTGCCATGATCGAGGTAAGATTCTCTGAGCCGCCCGACACCGACACGCCGTAGTGCTGTGTCCGGCCCGGACGGTAGATCTCGTCGAGCCAATCGGTACGGGTGGCATTCGTCCACGGGTATATCGCGCTCGCCGGGTTTGCGAACTCGGGATAGTCGCTCCTGCCCGCCGAGTCATAGGCCTTTCTCCACGTCTCGTTGAACTGCGCGGAGGTCATCATATCGGGGAGATTGGAGACCGTTTTCACACCGTTCGAGATGTTGACGCTCACCTGCGCCGCTCCACGGTAGGCGCGTTTGGTTGTGATAAGTATCACACCGCCCTGTCCGGCCTGCGCTCCGTAGATCGCCGACGAAGCGGCGTCCTTGAGCACGGTGACGGTCTCTATGTCCTCCACCATGTAGGGAGCTCCCGGAACACCGTCGACCACTATGAGAATCCCTCCGGCGTTGGTGTCGTCGCCGTCATCGCCTTTCGATCCGCGGCCGCGGATCGTCATGCCCGAACCCTTCATCGGGTCGCCCGACATCTGGATCGTCATGCCCGGTACCTTACCCTGAAGAACCGTTGCCAGATCGGAGGTACGCCCTTTGGCCACCTTGTCGACCCTCACCGTCGACACCGACATCGAAAGGTCCTGTTTGCGCTGGCTGTTGCCGTAGCCGAGTTCGACCACGCTCACTGCTTCGATCGCGGTAACGTCGACGCTAATCAGCACATCCACCGTACTGCGCGCCTCCACCGCGACGGTCTGCGGAAGGTAACCGATCAGAGAGAAAGAGAGAGAAGCGTCGGGACTTACCGTGATCGAGTAAGAACCGTCCGCGCCGGTTACCTTTGTACGCGAGGTAGCCTGATCGAGAACCACCACACCGGCCAAGGGAGAGCCGTCGGCAGCGTCTCTGACGATTCCGCTCACCGTAATGTCGGGCTTCTGGGCGTCAGGTTCGATCTCCGCAGCCGCATACACGGCGGGGAGCGCGAAAATGCCCGCTGTCAAGAGGATTAAACCTCTTCCAATTTTAGTTAAGATGATTTTCATAAGTTTAAGGTTAAATTTAGAAGGAAACTGTCATTTCACAGAAGCAAATGTACAGTGTCACCGCGACATACAAACCGCTTTTTACATAATAATATCCTCATTTTGCGCAGACCTGAGTTATTTACTCGGCGAGTGGAGGGAGCGGTATTCGGAAGGGGTGCATCCTTTTATCCGGCGGAACTGCCTGGCGATGTTGTTGTGATCGGTCAACCCCAGTTCGGCGGCGATCTCACCTATCGTGGCGTCGCTTCTGACAAGTTTTTGGGCGAACTTGTCCATCCGCAGGTTGAATATGTAGTTATAGACGGGAGAGCCTGTGATGTCTCGGAATTTTGTCTCGAGCAGCCTGCGCGAGAGCGGGACCAGCGCGGCAAGTTCCGACACGTGTAACGGCTTGTTGATGTTGCGGTGAATGTATTGCAGCACTTCGGATATGTATTTGTCCTCGGTGGCGTAGATGTCGGTCGACTGGCGGGTCACTATGTGGGTGGGCTTCACGTACACGTTACGCGGCTCCGCTCCCGCGCGTCCCGGAGAGTGGATCAAAACGTCGAGCATGTGTGCCGCGTCGTATCCTCCCTTTTCTACCGCCTGGTCGATCGAGGAGAGCGGAGGATCCGACAGCGAGCATATCGCCTCGTCGTTATCGACCCCCAGAAGGGCGATCTGTTGCGGTATGTGCAGCCCGTAGCTTTTACACAGTTCGGCAATGTGGTGGCCCTGATTGTCGTCGCAGGCCATCAGCGCCACCGGTTTTGGCAGTTTCTTGAGCCAGTTTATCAACGGCGCCGGTTCGTAGTACCAAAGCTCCTTAAAATCGACGTTCGTGTACTCGAAATAGTTGTCGGCCAGTCCGTTCTCCTTCAACTCGTGTTTGAATCCCTCGCATCTCTCCTGCGACCACACCACCTCGCCGAACCCGTAGAACGCAAAATTGCGGTACCCTTTGGATATGAAATACGACGCCCCCATCCTTCCCGCCTCGTAGTGTTCGCCGGTAATGTTGGGAATCGTCGTGAAACGTTTTTTGAAATCCTGTGCTATGGCGATAATACCGTTCCGGGCAAACTCGTCGACATCGTCGTCGGGATAGAACTGTCCTATTATGGCGTCCGCCCCCCACCGCAGCGCCCACTCGCACACGCCGCGCGTACCGTGCACGGCGGGGTAAGAAAGAGGCATCTTGCAGAGTACCCACGGCACGGTCGTGTCCGTTTTGGCGTACATGACGATACCCTTGAGCAGACGCTTGGCATACTCTTCCGAAAAATCAGTAAGAAGTATCACTCTTGCCATACCCCACACCCCCCCGATCCATATTACAGTTACATGCTGCAAATGTAATAACTATTTGCCATTCTTCAACCTCCGGAGTCGCTCCGCCGCCCGTTCGGTATACTCTTCGTATATCTCTCCCCGTATAAAATGACACTCCTCCAACATATAACTCCGCTCGATGCAGAACGTAAAATCTTTGAACGCCCGGCGCAGGCTGTCTATTCGAATTGCTGATGGTAGAGCGCCGCATATTTACCCTTTGCGGCGAGCAGTTGTTCATGGCTGCCACGCTCGATGATCCGCCCGTTTTCGAGCACAAGAATCTGGTGGGCGTTACGGATCGTCGACAGTCGGTGGGCGATGATAAGGCTCGTTCGCCCCTCCATCAGTTTATCCAGCCCCCGCTGAATCAGCAGTTCGCTGCGGGTGTCGATATTGCTCGTCGCCTCGTCCAGAAGCAGGATCGACGGATTGGCTACGGCCGCGCGTGCAATGTTGAGTAGCTGCCGCTGACCCTGGCTCAGGTTGGCGCCGTCGTTTTCGAGCAGTGTGTCGTAGCCTTTAGGCAGACGGCGGATAAACGAGTGGGCGGCAGTGAGTTTGGCGGCCCCGACCACCTCTTCGTCTGTGGCTTCGAGGCGCCCGAAACGTATGTTATCACGCACGGTGCCCGTAAAAAGATGGGTCTCCTGCAACACGATGGCCATCGAGCGGCGCAGGCTCGCGCGCTCTATCTCGCTCAAGGGACGGCCGTCAATCTCAATCTCGCCCGAAAGTATATCGTAGAACCTCGGCAAAAGGTTCATGATCGTGGTCTTGCCCGCGCCCGTCTCTCCCACCAGCGCGATCTTGCAGCCGGGACCCGCGTGGAGCGAAATGCCTTTCAGGATCAGCTTGCCGGGATCGTACTCGAAATTCACATCGCGCATCTCCACCTCGCCCTTCACACGGTCGAACCGTGCGGCCTTGTGAGTGTCGGCCGGTTCGGGCTCCTCGTCGATCACCTGAAAGATGCGCTCGGCGCCCGCAATGGCCGCCTGAATAGTGTTGTATAGGCTTGCGAGATCGTTTATGGGGCGCCCGAACTGACGCGAGTATTGCAGGAACGACGCAAGCCCGCCCACGTCCAACCCGCGCGAGATCGCGAGCAACCCACCCACTATCGTCACGACAACATAGTTGAGCGTATTTACGCTCTGCATCAGCGGCATCATCATGCCCGAGTAGAACTGCGCGTGCTCCGACTTACCGTTCAAATCGTCGTTGATGCCGTCGAACCCGGCTTCGACCTCTTTTTCGTGGCCAAAGACCTTTATCACTTTCTGTCCGCTCATCATCTCCTCGATGTAGCCGTTGAGGTTGCCGAGCGCCGACTGCTGCGCGCCAAAGTACCTGCGACTGCGGCGGACTATGAACGACGCGCTGAAATACATAACCGGCACCATCACGAGCACCGTGAGTGTGAGCAGCGGACTGATGTAGAACATTATCACAAGCGTACCCGCCAGCGTGAGCACGCTCGAAAGAATATCGGCGAGACTGTCGGTGAGCGTGTCGCTCACCATATCCATGTCGTTGGTATACCTGCTCATCAGGTCACCGTATTCGTGGGTGTCGAAGTAGCGCACCGGCAGCCGATCCATCTTCGTGAACAGGTCGATACGCAAACGCGTGACGGTACGCTGTCCGATCCTGTTCATCAGCCGGCTCTGAATAAAAGTGCATAGCGTCCCTACGAGATAGACCACCCCCAGCAGCGCGAGCATTTTCAGCAATCCCGACACGTCGCCCGGCAGTATGTAGTTGTTGATTATGGGGCGCAGCATATACGATCCCAACAGACTGCACACGATACCGACGACCACGAGCACCCCCACGACATAGATCTGCCGCCTCTCCTGCCCCAGGTACGACAGCACGCGCAGCAGCGTTCCGCGCGTGTCGGCAGGCTTACCCCCCGGCGCACCGAACTTTCCCGTTCCGCGGCCTCCCTGAACCATATTTTTGCCCCTTGCCATTATGCGTTGCCGTTTGCCTGTTGCGAGTGGTATATTTCGCGGTACACATCGGATGTCTTCATCAGTTCGGCGGGCGGGCCGAACGCTTCGATTCCACCGTCGTCGAGCACCAACACACGGTCGGCCGATTGCATGGTGTGAACTCTCTGGGTGATTGTAATCACCGTGGTGCCGCGCAGGAACGTGGCGAGCCCCGAGCGGATCCGGGCTTCGGTCTCGCTGTCTACGGCGCTCGTACTGTCGTCGAGGATCAGCACCCGGGGCCTGCGCAGCAGTGCGCGTGCAATGCAGAGGCGCTGTTTCTGGCCACCCGAAACGTTCACCCCCCCGCGCCCGAGAACGGTGTCGTATCCCTCGGGAAACGACATTATGAAGTCGTGGGCCTGAGCCGCCCGCGCCGCCTGTTCCATCTCTTCGTGGGTTGCATCGGACTTGCCCCAGCGCAGGTTTTCCATGATGGTACCGGTGAACAGTTCGTTCTTCTGAAGCACCACACCCACCTCGTGACGAAGCACCGCGAGGCTGTAGTCGCGCACATCCACGCCGTCGATCAACACCGCCCCCTCCGTCGCGTCGTACAGGCGCGGGATGAGCTGCACCATCGAACTTTTGGCCGAACCCGTGGCTCCCACCACCGCAAGCGTTTCTCCGCCCGGAATGCGGAAATTTATGTTCTTAAGCACATCTGTCTCGCCACCCTCGTAACGGAACGAAACGTGGCGGAACTCCACCTCGCCGCGCGTGACACTGTGCCGGCCGCGCACACCCTCGGGAGTGTCGGTGAGCGAAGGCTCGGTGGCGAGCACCTCCGAGATGCGCTCGTGCGACGCCGACGCACGCGCAAAGGTCATAATAACCCGCGTCATCAGCATCAGCGACATGAGTACCTGCATCAGATAGTTGACAAACGAGATCAGCTCGCCCACCGACAGGTTTCCCGCAATCACTTTGGCGCCGCCGAACCACAGGATCGCAATGATCGACAGGTTGAGAATAAGCTGCATCGCGGGAAACACCATGATTATTGTGTTCGCCCCGCGGATCACCATGTCGCGCAGGTCTTCGCTACTGCGGGTGAACTTGCGCGTCTCGAAATCCTCGCGCACGAACGACTTCACGACCCTTATGTTTATCAGATTCTCGCGTACCACGGCGTTCAGGGCGTCGATCCTCCGCTGTATCTTTATAAAGAACGGGAAGCCGCGCCGCATGATAAAGAATACCGAGAGCGCCAACAGGGGTATCGACACGGCAAGTATCAGCGCCAAAGAGCCATCTATCCGGATCACGAAAAACAGCGACATGACGAGCAGCAGCGGAGCGCGCAGCAACAGTCGTAGCGACATGAGCACCACCTGCTGAATACGGCTGATGTCGTTGGTAAGGCGCGTGATAAGCGATGCCGGGCCGAACCGGTCTATGTCTGGAAAGGCGAGTGTCTGTATCCTGTCGAACAGCGCGCGGCGCAGATCGGTGCCGAAGCGGGTCGACGTGCGCGAAGAGATATATACATTGAGCACACTCACCGCAAGCCCCGCAAGCGACAGCCCCACCATCCACGCACCCACCGACCACACCACGGAGAGATCGCGCACCATGACTCCCTCGTCGACGATCTTCGACATGAACCAGGGCTGAATGGTCTCGCTCAATACAGTACCCAAAACCAACACCGGGCAGAGCAGTATGCTCCACAGATATTTTTTAAGTATTGCGAGGTATGGCTTCACTAACTTTCCTGACTCTCAAAAACAGATTCGTATTTGCAAAGATAATATATTCGCGATAATTGAATATCTATCGGTAGAAATATGATTTGCGTCAAACTCAATATTGCCGTCGGCTGAAGCCGACAGATACCAGCGAATGTCACATCCTACCCTCCCCGCGCACCGGGGAGCGGAATTATTATCCTCCGTTTTTCCCCGTTCGTCGGGTTTTCGGCGGAGTTCGTCGGAAAGGACTTGCATATCGCCTCCGAAACCCGTTACTTTGCGACAGATCGAAATCGAAAAAAAAGCATACTTTATGGAAATCATCGAAAAAAAGAACGACTCCGGACGCATGGGTCTTTTAGGCGTGGTGTTGCTCGCGGCGGGACTGGCACTGCTGTGCCGGTCGTTGCTGACTCTTCCGCCGGCTCCGGCTTACGGATTCCCGTTGGCGTTCACGCTTGCTGTGGTGGCGTTCCTGCCCGTCATGGCGGGGGGCTGGTGCCTCAACGCAATCGTGGCGCGCCGCCGCGACCCCTCTTACAGATACGGCAGCAAAGGACGCGACGGCAGCGGGGGCGGGGTTGTGTTCGCCCTGTTGGTGATAATAGCAGGTGCGATGCTGTTGGGTTTCAACTCGGGGATGCTGGTTCACGAGTGGCGTCGGGTATTCTTCTCGTGGCAGATGCTGCTCTTGGTGGGGGCGATGTGCGAGTACGCACGCGCACATTTCACCTGGGCATCGGTACTGTTGGCCGTAGGCGGATTCTTCATCATACGCCGTTTGGCCCCCCTCTATCCCGACATTGCGGCGAGCGGCGCGGGTGACGACTGGTGGCCAGTGCTGCTTATCGTGGCTGGAATAGTGATCCTCGGCAGCCTGTTTTTCAAACCATGCCGCGGAGGGTGGTACGAGAATTGCCACCACGGCAATCACATCGGCTCCGACCGCACGAACAGAGATTGGCCGCACGGCCGCGGGAGCCGCGCATCGGGTGTGATAAACATCGAGGTGGTGTTCGGCGGCAGCGAGCAGGTCTACCTCGACCCCGTGTTCCTCGGCGGAAAGATCGCCTCGGTTTTCGGTGGAGTGAAACTCGACCTGCGCCGCACATCGCTGCCCGAGGGTGAGACGTGGCTCAAGGTCGAGTCGGCGTTCGGCGGGGTGGAGATCGACACCCCCGAGGATTGGATCGTCGAGATACACGGAGAGTCGGTTTTCGGCGGTTTCGACGACAAACGCCTCCCGCCCGTCGACGGCAAATACATCGAAGGACGCAAACTGATAGTCAAAGCAAGCTGCGTCTTCGGCGGCGGCGAAATAAAGTAAGCCGGAACGCCCACGGCGGATTTGGCTACGCAATGTAAAGAATCAAAGACAGAATTGAACCCGATAATCGAAAACCGTTACGGAATGGTGCGATACGTCGTGCTGTGGCTGCTCGTTGCAGCTCTCTACGCCCTTGTGTTCGGCACACTCGCAGGATTGCCCCCGTGGGCGATGGCGGTGGACGGCGCGGTTTTCGGAGTGGTGTCGGGAATGGAAGGATTGATATTATGGAATGTATTGAAATATGGAACGGCGGGATCGCCCTCGGCAAATATGTTTCGGATCGGCAGGGTCTCACTGACCCTCGCGGCGGGAGTGCTCTTCATCGCGGTGGTGGTGGGGGCCGAAACGGCGGTCTTATGGCTGCTGTCGGAGACGGGCCCGGAGACGACGCTCCCTCCTCTGTGGGCTTTCCCGCAGACGATCCCGGCACGGAGTATGACGGTTGCGGCGGTCTATGTCTGCTTTGTCCTCTGGTACTCGTCTGCCGCTCCTTCTGACTGGGGTGGGAACGCCCACGGCGGTGGCAACGGCCACAGCGGATTTGGCTACGCAGAATTTGCGGATTCAGCCTCATCGTCGGCTGAGGGCCGGCGTGGTTCCTCTCCTGCAAAAGAGAGGTTGCGGGCACAGCCCGACGGAGAGGCCGGCTCCGTCCCCACCCTCTCGCCCGAAACCCTCGAACGCATCACAGTGCGGGGCACGGGGGGCCGCATCGAGGTGATCGGCATCGAGAGGATAGTGTGTATCCGTGCCGAGGGCGACTACGTCGCGATAGTCACCTCCACCGGCCGGTGGCTCAAGGAGGGAACTATGAAGTGGTTCGAGGAGGCTCTGCCGCGCGACCGCTTCGTGCGCGTCCACCGCTCCTGCATCGTGTCGGTGGCCCACATCAGCCGCATCGAGACCTCGGGCCGCGACCACATTCTGGTCATGCGCGACGCAGACAAGGAAAGCGGCAGCCCGATCCGCATCAGCGACACCGGCTACCGCCTTCTCAAACGTACTCTCGGGTTATAAAACCTACTGCTGTACCACCGGGGTTGCACCTTCGGGAATGCCGAGTTCGGTGCGCACGGCGGCGGTGATGTCGACGATCTGCTGTTCGTCGAAGTAGATCATCGCCTCGGTCTGGAACACAGTCGCTATACCCTGGGCCTTGCATATCTTCGCGATCGCAGCGTCGGCCTTATCCTGAAGCGGTTTCATCAGATCGGCCTGGGCTTTCTGCACTCCCTCCTGGGCCGACTGGAAGTACTCCTGGAGGCGTTGTTCGATCTCTATCGCCTGACGGTTTTTAAGCTGACGGGCGGTTTCGGAGGTCGTTTCCGGCAGTTTCGATATTTCGTCCATCAATTTGTTGCGTTCTACCTGCATCCCTTCGATCACATCCATGTAGTCGGCCTCCACTTTTTGGAGTTCGGCCTGCACCGTTGCAACCTCTGGCATCGAGAATATCAGCGCCTGATAGTCGATCCGTCCGATCTTCTGCGCAAAAAGGGCGGTCGATCCCATAGTGAGGATCGCCACCATTAAAAATTTGATTGATCTCTTCATCTTCGTATTTTTTATTTGTTAGTCTATTTCATGATCGCGATTATGGCGTCGGTGTGGTTGACCGACGGCTTGTAGTATAGCACGGTGGGATTGGAGGCTATGTCGATCACAATGTCGTAGCCGTGTTCGGCGGCGTATGTTTCGATCGCCGCGAAGACCCTGTCCTGGATCGGCTTGATCAGCCCCACCCGTTTGTTGAATAGCGAGCCCTGTTCGCCGAAAGTGTCGCTCTGAAACTTTTTGATCTCCTCCTCGCGGGCGACTATGCGCTGCTCCTCGGCGGAGCGTTCCACGGCGCTCATCGAGATTTTGCGCTGCTGGTAGGCGTTGAACGCCTGTTCGAGTTGGTTGAAAGCGTCGTCCACCTGTTTCTGGTATCTCTCGGCGTCGGCCTCCACTTCGCTGATAGCCCTGTTGTAGGCGTCGATCGACTTAAACACCTTTTCGCTGTCGACCACCATGTAGTTCTGGGCGGCGGCGGCGCCAATCCCAAAAACCAAAGCCGCAAAAATCAAAACAATCCTTTTCATAACATTCCGATTTTATTCGTTGTATTAAAATTCCTGACCCATCGTGAAACTGATCTTTCCTCCGGCGCGTTTGTCGCCACCGGCCGGCACATCGAATCCCCATCCCCAGTCGAAACCTATCAGGCCCACCATCGGGAGCATGATGCGCACCCCGGCGCCGAGCGAGCGTTTCACCTGGAACGGATTGAAAGTTTTCCACGACGCGTAACCGTTGCCCGCTTCTGCAAATACCAGGCCGTAGATGTTCGTCTGCCCCTGCTGCAGAAACGGGTATCTCATCTCCAGTGTGTATTTGGTGTATACCCTTGCCTTATCCTGCCTGCTGCCTCCACTCTGAAGTTCGTAGGGCACGAGCGCCATGTCTTCGTAACCTCTCATACCGATAATATCCTCTCCGTACATGGTGTACCCCTGCATGCCGTCGCCCCCCACGCGGAAAGCCTCGAACGGCGAGAGTTTGTTGCGGTTGTAGTGGCCCAGGTACCCGAATTCGGCCTTGGCCATCAACACCAGTTTCTGGTTGTTGGTGAGGGGTGTGAACATACGTCCCTTGAACTGCCACTTGTGGTACTCGATCATCTTGTAACGATCGTTATCCGACAGGTTGGGGTCGTTGTAGTTCTTGTTGTCCATCAGCGACCAGGGCGGTGTGAGGGTGAGCGAGAGCGAGAAGTCGCTCCCGTAGCTCGGGAATATGGGGTTTGCGATCGACGAGCGACCGAACACGGTCTTCAACGTTATGACGTTGCTCGTCCCGGTACCCATCAGGAAACCCGTCCATCCTTCGAGCATGTATCGCTGGTACCCCGCCTCGGTGTAGAGCGAGAAGTACTGGTCGGGCCAGCTCAGACGGAAACCGATCCCGGCTGCGACCCCCAGCGTGCGAAAATATGCCGACGCCTGACCAAACAGATACGAGGCGTTGCTCTCGGCCGAGTAGTAGCCGCTCAACGTCAGCGCGTGTGGTTTGCGTCCTCCTAGCCACGGCTCGGTAAAGCTCATCGACAGCGCCTTGTAGTAACTCCCGTTCGATTGTCCACGCACGGCGAGCTGCTGGTTTTGCCCCTGCGGGTATGGTCTCCAGGCTCCCTTCTTGAAGAAGTCGCCCATCGAGAAGTTGTTCAACTGCACGCCCACCGATCCTACGAACATGCCGGCGCCCCAACCGCCCGACACGTCGATCTTGTCGGAGGGTTGCTCCTCAAGATTCCACGATATGTCGACCAGCGAGTTGCTCACGGGCTGGATGTTCGGCGCCACCTTCGCGGGGTCGAAGTGACCCATGCCCCCGAGGCGGTAGATGGTACTCATGATGAGTTGGCGGCTGTACAGTTCGCCGGGATAGGTGTCGACCTCGCGCCGGATGACCCCGTCGTTCACCCTCTGGTTGCCGGCTATGTAGACGTTGTTGATGGTGAACTGTTCGCCCTCGAAAATCTTGATGTCGAGGTCGAGCGAGTCTGTCCCCACGACTATCTCGGAAGGTTCGATCGACGACATCAGGTAGCCCTGGTTCTGGTAGAGCGCCGTGATTGTGGAGTTGTCCTCTATGTTGGGTTCGCGCCCCACCCCGAGTCGTTTGTGCAGCGTCTTGCGGTCGTAGGTCGCCCCTCTTTCGACCCCCAGCAGTTGGTTGAGGTAGTCGGTAGAGTAGATCGAGTTGCCCGTCCACGTCACGTCGCGGTAGTAGAACTTGTTGCCCTCCTCCACGGTTATGTCTATCCCCAGTCGGTTGTCGCTTATCCGGTAGATCGAGTCGCGCACGATCCCAGCGTTGCGGAAACCCTTGGAGTTGTAGTAGTCGATCAGCAGGTCTTTGTCGGCGGCGTAGTCGGCCTCCTTGAATTTGTTGCTCTGCCAGAATTTCCAGCTCACTACGTGGCTCTTTTTGAAGGTTCGCGCCAACCGTCTGTCGGAGAACTCTCCGTTGCCCGTGATGTTGATCGCCCCGATCCTCACCTTAGGGCCTTTGTCGATCACGAAGGCGACGTTCACGAAGTTCCGCATCAGCGTGTCGTTGGTTATGCGCGCCGTGACCTCGGCGTTGCGGAACCCCTTGTCGGAGAAGTGTTTTGTGATGAAGTATTTGTTCTTGTCGATCACAAAGTCTGAGAGTTCGCTCCCCGCCGCGAGTTTCAGGTTTTCGGCGAGTTCGGTTGCTTCGCTTTTTCTCACCCCTTCGTATGTCCACCTGCGAACCCTGGGGCGTTCGGTGAGCCACACGTCGAACGACACCCCGCCGGATCCTTCCTCGGGAGTGGTTACTATCTGCACGTCGGAGAAGTAGCGCATCTTCCACACCTTGCGGATCGCCTCGCTGACGTAGTTTCCAGGCAGGGTGATGCTGTCGCCGGGAGTGAGCCCCATCACGGTTTTCATCGTCTCGGGGTCGTAGTAGTTGCTGCCGTGCACCCTCACCTCGCGCACCACGTATCGGCCTGGACGGGTATAGTCCATCATCGGCAGGTCGGCCGCGGGTGCATCCACGGCAACGGAGTCGGGCGTCTGGCCCTTGAGCGACCACACTCCGCAAACAAACAGTATCAGGATAATTATGCGTCTCATCGCTCGGATTTTCAGTTATCAATCTTGCCGAACCGCCTCTCGCGGCGGGCATATTCGGCCAGTGCCTCGCAGAACTCTTTTTCGCCGAAGTCGGGCCACATGACGGGCGAGAACAACAGTTCGGCGTAGGCTGCCTGCCAGAGCAGGAAATTGCTCAGCCGCTGTTCGCCGCCGGTGCGTATCAACAGGTCGGGATCGGGAATGCCGGCAGTGTACAGTTCGTCGGAGAGGGCCTGTTCGGTCACCATCACGGGTGCAAGGTCGCCAGTCAGCGCTCGTGCGGCAATCCGCTGCGCGGCGCGCGTTATCTCCGAGCGCGACGAGTAGTTTACGGCCAGCACCACGGTAAGCGCATCTCCTGCGGCGGTCTCCCTTTCGATCGCCTCGATATGCGCCCTCACCTTGTCGGAGAGTGCTCCGCGGCTGCCTATGACGACCATCCTCACCCCTTGCCGCGCGAGCTCGGGAGTCTCCTTTTCGATCCCCTCGCACAGCAGATCCATCAGTGCCGAGACCTCGCTCTCGGGACGGCCCCAATTCTCGGTCGAAAAGGTGTAGAAAGTAAGGTAGCCCACGCCGGCGTCCTTCGCCACCTCGATACAGGCTCTGATACTCTCCATGCCCTGGGCGTGCCCCCAACTGCGCGGCTTGCCCTGCGCGGCGGCCCAGCGGCCGTTGCCGTCCATTATTATCGCCACGTGCGCCGGTATTTTGGTGCCGGATTCCATCCTCATTCCTAACTGTTCAAACTGCAAATATATACATTTACCACGAAACAAACCCACTCGCCGCCGGTTAAAAGTTATCCCGCCGGTCGACACCCCACAATGTCCTATCTCTTAACGTGTCGTAGAACGATATATTTTGGATATTCATCAAAAAGACCGAAAATTCCGACTTTTTAATAGTGAACTTCGCTCCGTCACCCACCAGGAACGATGTGTTGTCGAGCGAAGCCAGCGCCTCACGGCCGCGTGTGCGCAGTTCGAAGGTGATCACCGAGGTGTCGGGAAGCACCATCGGCCGTATCGAGAAGTTGTGGGGCGCAATGGCCGAGTAGACAAAACAGGCGCAGTCGGGAGCCACGATCGGCCCTCCGGCGCTGAGCGAGTAGGCGGTCGAACCGGTGGGGGTCGATGCTATCACCCCGTCGCCGTGGATCACGGTCAGCAGCTCTCCCCCGGAGTAGACCGCCACCTCTACCATGTCGGCGGTATGGCGGTGTATAGTGAATTCGTTGAGCGCACACGGAAACTCGGGAGACTGTTTTCCGAAATCGCCCTCGACGGTGAGCATCGTCCTCCGGCCCGTGGTGAACCTGCGGGCGCAGATGTCCGATATGGCGCTGCGGATGTCGGCAGGCGAAATATGGGCCAGGAAACCCAACCGTCCCAGATTGATCCCGGCAATGGGCATGGGCCTGCCGTGCATCGTGCGCACCGCCTCGAGGAAAGTTCCGTCGCCACCGACTGAGATCATCACCGATCCGTCGGCCACGTCGGCCTCCGAGATGCAGTCGTACTGCTTCTCCGGCGGGATGGATATATCGTATCTCGCCTTGATCGAATCGGCAAAGACATGGTTCACCATCCAATCGTGCCCATACTTTACCGAGGCCTGAAGCCACCACTCGAGGTCGCTGTCCGGGAACCGGACACAGTTGCGGCCGTAAAAAAATATTTTCATTGTCGCGCAGCTTTAGCTATCTTTGCAACGGCAAATATAGGCATATTCCATGACAAAACTGAGTGTCAACATAAACAAGGTGGCAGTGCTGCGAAATTCGCGTGGTGGTAGCGAGCCGTCGGTCGCTGGCGCGGCCCTCGCCTGCGAGCGTTTCGGTGCCCAGGGCATCACGGTGCATCCGCGGCCCGACGAGCGCCACATCCGTTACTCCGATGTGCGAGAGCTCGCTCCGCTCGTGACAACCGAGTTCAATATCGAGGGCAATCCAGTTCCGTCGTTTATCGACCTTGTGTTCGAGGTGCGTCCAACGCAGGTGACGCTCGTGCCCGATCCTCCGGGAGCAATAACTTCCAACGCCGGATGGAACACGGTGGCGAATGCCGATTTTCTGCGCGAGGTGACGGCGCGTTTCCGCGAGGCGGGTGTGCGCGTTTCGATCTTCGTCGACCCAGATCCGAAGATGGTCGCCGGAGCGGCAGAGGTTGGTGCCGATCGCGTGGAACTCTACACCGAGGCTTATGCGCGTGGATACGCCGCCGACCGCCAGGGTGCGATCGCACCCTACGTAGCCGCCGCCGAGGAGGCGCGCCGTCAGGGCCTGGGCCTCAACGCCGGCCACGACCTCAACCTCGACAACCTGCGCTACTTCGCACAGGCCATTCCGTGGCTCGACGAAGTGTCGATAGGCCACGCCCTCATAGCCGACGCCCTCTACATGGGGCTCGAAACCACAATTGCAGAATACCTCAAACGCCTCTCGTAGTTTTGCCACTCACACATCCCATATTCAAGGAAATATCGAGCTTGGCCGACGAGCGCGGCGTGAGGGCTTATGTGATAGGCGGCTATGTGCGCGACCACTACCTGCACCGCCCCTCGACCGACATCGACGTGGTGCTGGAACGTGATGCCACCGGATTCGCCGATGAGTTGGGTCGTCGCTTGGGCACCAAAGTGCAGATATTCAAAAACTTCGGCACGGCGATGCTGCGCTGGAGGGGGCTTGAGGTGGAGTTTGTGGGCGCGCGGCGCGAATCGTACTCTGAAAACTCGCGCAAGCCCGACTGCGAGCCCGGTACCATAGAGGACGACCAGTTGAGGCGCGATTTCACGATCAACGCCATGGCGTGGTCGCTCAACGCCGCGACGTTCGGTGAGCTCAGCGACCCATTCGGGGGGATGGACGACCTCGAAGATGCGATCATCCGTACTCCGCGGGACCCAGACGTGACGTTCTCCGACGACCCGCTGCGCATGATGCGTGCCGTGAGGTTCGCCACACAGCTGGGTTTCGAGATCGAGGACGAGACTTTCGAGGCGATCGGCCGCAATGCCGCCAGGATAGGCATCGTGTCGGCCGAGCGTATCATAGTTGAACTCAACAAGATTGTGCTTTCGCCCGTGCCGTCGATGGGTTTCCGTATGTTGGACGCCGCCGGTCTGCTGAAGTTGATCTTTCCCGAGCTCGACGCCCTGAAGGGGGTCGACAAGGTGGGGGCGAACGCCCATAAGGACAACTTCCTGCACACACTCAAGGTGCTCGACAACGTTGCCGCCAAGTCCGACGACCTGTGGCTGCGATGGGCCGCCATAATGCACGACATTGGCAAACCGGCCACGAAAGCTTACGAGCCGCACACGGGGTGGACTTTCCATCATCATGAAGTGGTGGGCGCCAAGATGGTGACTCGCGTCTTTCGCCGTATGAGGCTGCCACTCGACTCGCCCGCCAAGTTCGTGCAGAAGTTGGTGTTTCTGCATCTTCGGCCCATCGTTCTCTCGGAGGACGAGGTGACAGACAGCGCCGTGCGCCGGCTGCTGTTTGAGGCGGGCGACGACATCGAGGCGCTGATGACACTGTGCGAGGCCGACATCACGAGCGGCAACGACGCAAAGGTGAGGCGTTACCTCGCCAACTTCGAACTCGTGCGCCGAAAGATGGTGGAGATCGAGGAGAAAGACCGTGTTCGCAAGTTCCAACCCCCGGTGTCGGGCGACCTCATAATGCAGGTCTACGGCATACCACCCTCGAATGTGATCGGCGAGATAAAGGAGATCATCAAAAACGCCATTCTCGACGGTGAGATACCCAACGACTTCGACGCCGCCTACGCTATGATGGAAAAACTGGCCGCCGAACGGGGCTTAACAAAAAAATAGTCATGTACAAGAAGATCATACGACCCATTTTGTTTCGGTTCAGCGCCGAGCGGACCCATGCTATGACGGCTTGGGGGCTGCGTTTGGCGGGTCGCCTGCCCGTGGTTCGCAGCGTTGTGAAGCGCATGTTCACGCTCAGCGATCCGCGGCTTGAGCGCGAGGTGTTGGGTATGAAGTTTACCAACCCCGTGGGTCTTGCCGCAGGGTTCGACAAGGACGCTTCGCTCTATCGCGAGCTTCCCATGTTGGGACTCGGTTTCGTGGAGGTGGGTACCGTCACTCCCCTGCCCCAACCCGGGAATCCGCAGCCCAGGCTTTTCCGTCTGCCCAAAGACCGCGCGCTGATAAACCGTATGGGGTTCAACAACCGGGGTATGGCCAATGCGGCGGATAATTTGCGGAGCCGACAGCGTGGAGGGATGGAGCCCCCGGGAGGCGGTCACCCTACTCCCGTTGTGGGTATCAACATTGGCAAGAACACCCTGACGCCTCCGGCCGAGGCTCCGGCCGACTATCTGAAACTATTTCGGCGGTTGTACGATTTCGGCGACTACTTTGTGGTGAATGTCAGCTGCCCAAACGTGGCGGGCCTCGCTTCGATGCAGACAGAGGAGCATTTACTTGAGATCGTGGAACCGATGCTTGAGTTCCGCCGCGGACAGAACGACTATAAGCCGATCTTAGTGAAAATTTCGCCCGACCTGTCGTGGGCCGAGATCGACGAGGTTATCAAGGTGGTTACCGGTACGCTTGTGGACGGCATTGTGGCGGTCAACACCACTACTGAACGTGAGGGGCTGCATATCTCGCGGAAAAAGCTCGACGCCATTGGCCGCGGAGGACTCAGCGGCGGGCCTCTTACCCGGCGCGCCCTTGAAGTTGTGCGCTACGTGCACGAGAAGACGGGCGGCGGATACCCCATTATTGCCTCCGGCGGTGTGATGACGGTCGACGATGCGCTGGCGATGCTCGATGCGGGGGCCGATCTGGTGCAGATATACACGGGGCTGATCTATAACGGGCCGGGATTTGCGCGCAAGATTTGTAAAGCACTTCTTAAAAAAGAGTCATGACGGCAGAGGTTGCAGCTCGGTTGAGGGAGCGGGGGGAGACGCTTGCTGTGGCGGAGTCTTGCACCGGGGGGCGGCTTGCGGCGGCTTTTACGGAGGCGGCCGGAGCTTCGGATTTCTTTTTGGGCGGGGTCGTGGCTTATGCCAATGAGGTGAAGATCGGTGCGCTGGGGGTCTATCGCGAGGTTTTGGAGCGCCGAGGGGCGGTGAGCCGTGAGGTGGCTTTGCAGATGGCTCAGGGGGTTCAGCGGCTTACTGGTGCGTCGTGGGCGTTGTCGACTACAGGTGTCGCGGGCCCGGGCGGCGGCTCGGCAGGGA
Source organism: Alistipes sp. UBA928 (assembly GCA_002293665.1). GTDB lineage: Bacteria > Bacteroidota > Bacteroidia > Bacteroidales > Rikenellaceae > UBA940. The sequence continues at coordinate 36,062 of DBDQ01000042.1, forward strand.
AACCCGTGGGTACGGTGTGGATTGCTTTGGCGGGGCCCGAGGGGATGTCGTGTACTCATCAGTTTCATTTTTCGGGCAGTCGCGCCGAGAATATGAGTGCTGCCGTTTGCGCCGCCGTTGAAATGTTGCGCGATAGTTTGCTATAAAACAAATTTTATTATCTTTGCGGCTCCAAAAGTTATGGTGCGATGGCCGAGTGGCTAGGCTCAGGTCTGCAAAACCTGCTACAGCGGTTCGAATCCGCTTCGCACCTCTCA
>DBDQ01000139.1:0-960 GCA_002293665.1 Alistipes sp. UBA928
TCCCCACCTGTGGCAGGGCACCGAAGACCCATACATGTACGACGTGGAGGTGACGCTGTTCAACGCCTACGGGATGCAGACCGACTCGGTTACCACCACCATCGGTTTCCGCACGGCGGCGATCGACCCCCAGGGCAACTTCACGCTCAACGGCCGTCCGCTGAAGCTCCACGGAGTGGTGCTCCACCGCGACCGCATGATGGTGGGCACGGCGCTCACCCCGTTCCAGACCGAGGAGGACATCGACCTGATCCTCGAGATGGGCGCCAACGCCGTAAGGGTCGCCGGAGGACGACACAGCGACTACTTCTACACGCTGTGCGACGAGGCGGGCCTCTTAGTGTGGAACGACGGCCCCTTCACGGGCGCGGCCTACCCCACCGACATCGACTTTGTCGACACCCCCGCTTTTCGCGACAACGGCCGACGCCAATTCGGCGAGATGATCTCGGGACTCTACAACCACCCCTCGGTGGTGGCATGGGGCGTCTTCTCCAACGTCACGGCGCGGGGCGACGACCCGGTGCCCTACATCCGCGAGCTCGACGCAATGGCACGCAACCTCGACCCCGGCCGACTCACCGCCGCAAGCAGCACGCGCGACGGCGAGGTGAACTTCATCACCGACATCATATCGTTCGATCTGTCGATCGGCTGGGAGAGCGGCCTGCCCGACNNCGGCGTGATGCCGTGGCTCGAACAACTGCGCAGCGGATGGCCCGATCTGCGGGCGGGAATATCATACGGAGCCGGAGCGTCAATCCTCCACCAGTCGGAGCGACTCGAAAGACCATCGCCCACAGGCAGTTACCATCCCGAGGGGTGGCAAACNNCCGGACTGTGGGGCGTGTTCGTGGCCAATATGTTCGACACGGGCGAGGCAAAGGCTCCGACCGGCAGTTTCACAACCTCCACCACACCCGGCGTGGGGCTCAACATCGACGACCGTGGCCTGGTGAC
>DBDQ01000139.1:973-4918 GCA_002293665.1 Alistipes sp. UBA928
CCTCCGACCGTTTCGTACGCATCGCGGGAGCCCGTCTCGACGGACGCTCCGACAGGCGGCAAACGATCCGCGTCTACTCCAACCAGCCCGAAGTGGAACTCTTCGTGGGCGGCCGCTCTCAGGGACGTCACACGGGCGAGCACGGCATCTTCGTGTGGAACGACGTGAACCTGCGTCCGGGCGTCAACCGCCTCGAGGCACGCGCCGAAGGCACATCTCCCCACCGCATCTCCATAACCGTCACCTCCGCCGCCACGACCACCCCTGCGCAGCCCCAGATAACATCGCCCGTCGCACCCCAACAAACAATTTCCGGTACGATAGAAACGATTCCCGTAGGGAATCCCTATCGGTAGGTAGAAAACTCCCCCGCCCCCGGCCCCTCACAAAAGAGCAGATCAACAGCCGAAAGGCCGGCAACAAAGGGAGTGCGGTCATGGAAAACCTGGGTATATTCCCGCATAAAGGCCCCCTCTCCTCTCCTGAGCGCCTTCTTCCCCCGCATATCCAGGTCGCCTGGCGCCGCAGCCACATATTCATCGGATATGCCGACCGCCCCGGCATCCACTCCCATCAAAGGAGCCAAAACGCCCAGCAACTCAAGATTAAGATCGACCAAGAACTCGAACCGCCGTCCATAAATCGGCGCGAACCGCTCCTCATAATGATCGAAATAGGGAGAGGCACGATAAGCCGAAACGATCGACATCNNCGCGTCGCGATCTTCGCGCCGTAGCCATGCACGGGCACAGTGAGCGCGGCCACCCCGTTTGCGGTAAGAATCTCGGCCCGGTTGCGCACAGTCTGTTTCACCCAATTCTCACCCACGTCGACGACACACCCGCCGCGCCGCAGATGCGCAAACCACTCCACACCACCGAGATATGTAACGGGAAGGATCGTCATTCCGCTCTCTCCGTCCACACCCCGTCGGCCCAAAGCAGTTCCACGAGCGCCTCAAGCGCCTCATCCTGCGGAATATCGCGCCGCACGACATCGCGCCCCCGGTAGAGGGTTATGCGGCCGGGCCCCGCGCCCACGTAGCCGTAATCTGCGTCGGCCATCTCGCCCGGCCCGTTCACAATGCACCCCATCACGGCGATCTTCACCCCCGGCAGATGCCCCACGGCAGCCTTTATGCGCTCCAACACGGGCGACAGCTCGAACAGAGTACGCCCGCACCCCGGACACGCTATGAATTCCGTGCGCGAACGATCGAGGCCACACGCCTGAAGGATCGCCCGCGCCACCTCTATCTCGTTTTCGGGGGGCTCGGTGAGCGAAACCCGAATCGTGTCGCCAATGCCGTCGGCCAGCAGCGCACCAATCCCCACGGCCGACCGCACCCGTCCGTCGAGCCCGCTGCCCGCCTCGGTCACCCCGAGGTGTAGCGGATAGTGCATATCTTCGGCATCCATCGCGCGCACAAGCTCACGGTAGGCCTCCACCATGACTCGCACACCCGACGCCTTCATCGACACCACCACGCGGTCGAACTCCCGCTCGCGGCACACGCTCAGGAACTCCATCGCCGAGGCCACCATCCCGGCTGGTGTATCGCCCCACTGCTCCATAATACGCTTCGACAGCGAGCCGTGGTTGACACCAATGCGAATGGCAGTCCCCGTCTCGCGGCACCTGTCGACTAACGCGGTAAACTCCCCGCCGGCAGGATCGCCGTAGTTCCCGGGATTGATCCTCACCTTGTCCACCACCCCGGCAAGCGACAAAGCCACAGCAGGCTGAAAGTGCACATCGGCCACCAACGCCACATCGGGCCACGCCTCGCGCACCCTCCGCACGATCTCCCTCATGCTCTCCGCCTCGCGCGGCCCCTGAGTGGTGAGCCGCACCATGCGGCAACCGACGCCGCGCAGCCGTCCGATCTGCGCCACCGACGCCCCAATATCATTGGTATCGGTGTCGCACATAGACTGCACGACCACCGCCCCCGAGCCCCCTATCACCACTGGCCCGACAGGCACTTCGATAGTCGGCCGACGAAAAACACTCATAATCTAAAACACTATTTTTATACCGCCCGTCACGCTCGCCCCCAGCCCGCGATAGTGCGGATAGGGATAGATCACCTGATCGGCAAGGTTTTCACCCTCGAGATAGACCCAAAAGTCGCGCGCCACACGAACCTCGGCCCCGAACTTAACGTCGATCACGGGCGCGAGCACCCCCGTCGAGAATCTCATCGCCGAATCGGTCAGCGCTCCAGTGTGGATAATATAGTCACGCTCGCCGATCATCTCGGCTCCGACGTGTATCGACAGCCTGTCTTTCCACCCCCACGACAGCTCCACCCCGGCGTCGTACCGCGGCAGATCGCCCACTGGCGTGAAGACATAGTTGCCGCTGAACTCAAAACTGCTCCAGTTGCCATAGAGCCGCGCCCCGAAACCACCCAGATTTTTAAGAGACACCTCTGCGCCCACAGTCCATCGCGAACCGTCCACGGCAAATGGCGTGAACCACATCGGCGGATAGTTGACCCCGGTGGCACCGTCGGCCTCGCGCAGCGACACCACCTGACGGCCGACGAAAAGTTGATAATCGCGGAACATCGACACCCCGCCCGAAAGCCGGTAACTGAACAGGTCGCTCAGATCGCCCGAGAAACCCACCCTCGCGTCGTTGATCCACGCCGTGGTTCCGCTCCCGGTCACATACGGATTCCTGCGCGAAAGGGCCTCCAGGTCACCGTCGCCGATGCGCGATATGTAGCTCACAAAGGGCACGAACGCTCCGCCAGCAAGATTGGCCCGTCCCTCGAACGATGGCGCCACGCGCACATAATCCTGCCCGAACCCCTTGTTGTAAATATATCGCACATCGGCCCCGGCGCGAAAACTCCACACACCCGAAGCAAAAAGATACCTCGGCGCGAAAGTCGCAGTGACCGCATGGCCTCTTTGCAATATATCGTCACCGACGAAGGCGTAATACATCGCCTCACCGAACGCACCGTTCCCGGCCAACACCACCTCGAAACCGTGTTTACCTCCGCCGAACATCCGGGCGGCTGTAAGGCGGGCATCGAGGGCAGACTGATTCTCACCGCCAAGACGGCCCCATCCCGCGTCGACCCCGACACGAAAATTAAACCTCGAAAGATCGCTGAAGTTATCGCCGAAACTGATACCCCCGCGGAGCAGACCATGCGAAAAACGATGCATGCGGCGGTCATAAACAAAACCCCGCTCCTGCGGCAAGCTCGACACCGGATCATGATCCACATCGGCCACACCATAAGGGTTGTACAGCCGGTTGTCATAAGTAATATCACCCTCAAGAGAGTATCGCCGCCACTGCCGCGAACCCCACAGTCCGGCGCCGTTGGAGGTCTCGGTGGCGTCGGCCTCCACCCCCATGTCGTTGAGTATGCGCGAATACGACCCGGCATGATTGGCAAACATCCCGAACGCGCGCCCCGCCTTCAACTGCGGAGTGTAATAAAGGTCCAACTCGGTAACAAAGGGCACCCCCACCCCTGCACGCAGATAGAACGGCCGCATCTCGGGCAGCGCCATCGCGCCGATTGTGGCCGCCGCGTAGGGTCGCGTCTCAAACGAGGTCGATGACGCGGTCGAGGTGATGCGATACTCCACACGCGGCCTCAGCTTCACTGTGTCGGTCATGTCGGGCACAACGGGCAGTTTCGCCGCCCGGTCCACCCTCGGGGCATAGGCCCGTGTCACCTCCAACTGCCTCGATAGCTCCTCCTGCGCCGCGGCGCTCCATGCCGCCCCCAGCACCGCCACCGTCAATATCAATATCTTTCTCATAGTCTATTTCAGATTTGCGATTCTCTCTCTGGCCGCCGCCACTATCCCGTCGTCGCCGGGCGAGTATCCGTCCACAATACTCTGGAAAGTGGCCCGCGCCTGGAAAGTGTCACCCTCGCGCACATATATGTCGCCCAAAGTGAGGAACGCC
>DBDQ01000139.1:5055-5235 GCA_002293665.1 Alistipes sp. UBA928
GCCCCCTCGGCCCTCAGCACCCCCGCCTTCGCAAACGCGGCATCGAGACGGCTCCGTTCGGGAGTATCGGGCAGTGCGGCCACCTCGTCGGCCATAGTCTTGATGCGCGCACCGTCGCGAGTCGCTATCACGCTCGCCACATACCCCTCAAGCGAACGGCGCCGCGCGGCGGGATCGGTC
>DBDQ01000135.1 GCA_002293665.1 Alistipes sp. UBA928
GTGTTCGGGATGCACCCGATCAACCTCAGCATCGCCGTGTGGGTGGGTTTCATCGCCCTGTTCGGCATCGCCACCGACGACGGCGTGCTGATGGGCACCTACATTCACCAAACATTTTTGGAACGGCGGCCCGGCACGCGGGAAGAGATTCGCGAGGCGGTCGTTCACGCGGGACTGAAACGTGTGCGCCCGGCGGCCATGACCACCGCCACCACCCTGATCGCCCTGCTGCCGGTGTTGACCTCGACCGGCAAAGGGGCCGACATCATGGTGCCGATGGCGATTCCCACGTTCGGCGGAATACTGATCCAGTCGATGACCATGTTCGTGGTGCCGGTGTTACAGTGCTGGTGGCGCGAGGGCGCGATTAAAAAGCAAAATAGATGAAGAACATGTTGATTATAACCCTGCTGACGGTGTTGTCCGCCACGGGAGTATACGGGCAGACGGTGGACTCACTCTACTACTATGTGAGAATCGCCGACGAAAACAATCCGGGTCTCCGGGCCGACTTCGCGACATACAAAGCCTCGGTGGAGAAAATCGGGCAGGCGGGCGCGTGGGACGATCCGACACTTAAGGCGGGGGCGTACCTCCGGCCGATGGATGCTGTGGGAGGGCGACCGATTGCCCAAGTGGAGGTGATGCAGATGTTTCCGTGGCCCGGAACGCGCCGGGTCGCCCGCTCCGAAGCAAGGCATATGGCGGCAATGGAGTACGAGCAGTTTCGGGCCTCGCGCGACGAGGTGGCGCTGGAGGTCGAGACCGCGTGGTGGGAGCTGGTTTCGCTCCACGAGCAAGCCTCCCTCGTGCGGAAAAACCACGTTCTGACCGAGACACTTAAAAGCCTCGTCGCATCGCGCTTGGCGTCGGGGAGGGGAAGTCTGGCCGACGCGTTGCGCATCGAGACGACACTCGCCGAAATCGAGGTGACGGAAGCGGAAATCGTCTCGCGCCTCACCACCGTCCGCGCCCGTTTCAACGCCCTGCTGGGACGCGACGCCGACTCGCCGCTGGTCGTTCCCGACTCGGTGCGACAGGTGGAGGCGCCCGGTGCAGAGTTCGACGCCGATCAAAATCCGATGGTGGCGATGATCCGCTCCGAAGCCGAAGCCGCCGATGTGCGCGAAAAAATGGAACGAAAGATGGGCCTGCCGATGATCGGCCTCGGGATACAGTGGATGATCAACGCCCGGACGCCGAACGAGATGCTGGCGATGGGGGCAATGAACGGACGCGACATGGTGATGCCGATGGTGTCGGTGTCGCTGCCCGTGTGGCGGGGGAAATACAGGGCGCGAGTGGCCGAAAGCCGTTTGGCGCGCGAGGCCGTCGGGGCTCGCATGATCGATGCCCAAAACACCCTGTGGGCCGATCTCATTGCCGCGCGCGAAGAACTGGCGGTGGCCCAGCGGCGGATGGAACTGGCCGAAAAACAAACCCGACTGGCCTCCGCGGCGCGCGAGATTGCCATGCGCGAATTCGGGGCCGGAGCTGGTTCGCTGGCCGATGTGCTGGAGATCGGGCGGCAGTTGTTCGACTACTCTCTCCGCCGCGCCGAGGCCGTGGCCGATTACAACACAACCGTGGCAAAAATTAAAAAAATCGTATCGCAATGAAAAAATATATTTGGATAGTCATAGTCCTTGCCGTTGGTTTTTTGGCGGGTTGGTTGGTGTTCTCCGGCTCGTCCGACAGGCATAGCCATGAGGCCGAACACACCCACGAAAAGAACACGGAGCAAATTTGGACTTGCTCGATGCACCCACAGATCAGAATGGACAAGCCGGGCAAATGTCCGCTGTGCGCGATGGATCTGATTCCGCTGAAAACGGGCGGCGACTCCGGCGGCGGCGATGAGGCCGTCGACCCGAACGCCATTCAAATGTCGGCTCAGGCGGTGGCATTGGCGAATATTCAAACGACGGCAATCAGTCGCGCCAACCCGGTCAAACAGATTAAACTTTACGGTACGATACAGACCGACGAGAGGCTGTCGCAGTCGCAGACCGCGCATGTGGGTGGACGCATCGAGAAACTGCTGGTCAATTTCACGGGAGAGAGGGTACGGGCAGGACAACCCATCGCCACCGTCTACTCCCCCGAATTGCTGAGCGCACAACAGGAATTGCTTGAAGCGCTCAAAATGGCCGAAACGCAACCTGCTCTTGTCGCCGCCGCGCGTGAAAAACTGCGCCTGTGGAAGTTCTCCGAAGAGCAAATCGCGCGCATGGAATCCTCCGGTGCAGCCTCCTCCACGGTCGACATCTCAGCCACGGTAAGCGGCATCGTCGTCGGCAAACGCGTCAATCAGGGCGATTACGTGAGCGCGGGAAGCGTGCTTTTCGACATCGCCGATCTGTCGCGCGTGTGGGCCATGTTCGACGCCTACGAGGCCGATTTGCCCTTCCTAAAGGTTGGCGATCGTGTCGACTTTACCTTGCAAGCCGTGCCGGGAAAAACATTTTCGGGCCGCATTGCCTTTATCGATCCGATACTGAATCCGACTACCCGCACGGCAAAAGTCAGAGTCGAGACGGCCAATCCGGGAATGGAGCTGAAGCCCGAAATGTATGCCAATGCCACCGTCGACGCTTCGCTAAAGCAATTCGCGGACGAGATTGTCATTCCGCGCTCAGCGGTGCTGTGGACGGGTCGGCGCTCGATCGTCTATGTCCGGCAACCCGACGTCGAAACGCCCGCTTTTCTGCTCCGCGAGGTTGAACTCGGCCCGTCGCTGGGCGACTCTTATGTCGTGCTCTCGGGCGTGAACGAGGGTGACCAGATAGTCACTAACGGCGCCTTCACCATAGATGCAAGCGCGCAGCTCGAAGGCCGCCGCAGTATGATGAACGAGGAGGTGTCGCATCCCACCACGGGACACGAGGGACACAATATGTCGGGCGGATCCACGGGCACGAACCTGCCCGCTACCACGAGCGGACACGCGATGCTGGGCGTGCAGGGGCTTTGCGATATGTGCCGCACGCGCATCGAGAAAACCGCCCTGTCGGTAAACGGAGTGACTTCGGCGACTTGGGACAAAGCCACGGGGCAGTTGCACCTGAATTTCGATCCATCTCGCACATCGCTCGATGCAATCGGCAAGGCCCTCGCCGCCGCCGGGCACGACAACACCCTGCATCGCGCTCCCGATGCGGTCTACAACGCCCTGCCCGGATGTTGCAAGTATCGAGGCTGATGATATCCGTTACAGGAGGGGCCGACCACATTTGTTCCTGTAACACGGGTTGTTTGAAATGGATGAAAACAAATTGAATCTAAGAGCTTGTTTGAAAATTTTCACTCTCGCTCTTTTTGTCCCTTTTTTACCCCATTTTACACCTGGAGCTCGTTGCATAGGAACCACTATGCGCCTCGTTTCGGGTGTAAAATGGAATAAAAATGACTTAAAAATAGCTTCGGTGAAAAATTCCAAACAAGCTCTAAACACTTTACATCTTACTTATCCATTACCCTTGTTCTCTTAAAGGTCTTTTTTTTCTGACTTATAGTCAGTATTTTATCTTCCGACTGCATCGAAGGTAGTGAAAGGTGAGCGCAATCGAAAATTCATTAAAAAATTATCGCCGCCGGCGTTCCTGCTTTTCCGGCTTCTTGGGGAACCACCCTTTTTCAACACGCCGCTGCTGAGCAAAAAGTTCGTGAATGCTCCAAAGGCAAGTAAACCCCACCACACCCAACATAGCACTCGCAACCACCCCGTGAACGACCACCGCCCCCGCCAGCGCCACGAGCCCCGCCACCAGAAAAGCCCACCAACAACGTACCCCGAAGTGATATTCGCTCTTAATAACGATCGGATGAAAGACCCCAATAACAATAAAAGTCCCCAACCCTATCACCACCCCCAGGATGTTGTGTGTTCCCATGAAGTTCATCATAACAAAATTCCCGTGTCTATTCCCCTATAATCTGCAACCAACAAAGGTAAGAAAAAATAATGGAATCGACCCAATCATAAGGTTCGAGACGGTAAATGGCAAAGTCGTACAATCCGCTTGCCGGCATCCTTCGGCTCCACGTACGGTTTAAGCAAAATAAAGGGCGGTGGATTATTTCCACCGCCCTTGGTTTGTTGCCTGAGAATTAATATCCGGGATTTTGTTTAAGGTTAGAGTTGGTCGTGATCGCGTTATGTGGTATGGGGAACAGCACCCTGTACGGTTCGCTCGCGTCGTGGGAGAGCCACGATTTAGTGGTAAACGCGCCGAAACGGATCATGTCCTGCCGACGGCGTCCCTCCTGCGTGAACTCCCAGCCAAGCTCGTCAAGGAAACGGCCGTATTTGATGTCGGCCCCCCCCTCGTGTGTAGTCTTCCCTTCGGCCCACACCGTTCCGTCGGCGTGTGTGTAGGTGTCGCGGCGACCGTAGTCGTAGGTGCTGCCACCCATCAGGTCGGCGTCTGACACGGCGGCCTTTTCGGGAGCAGAGCGGAAGTAGCGTTCGCGGATCGAGGTAACGATAGCGCCGAATCCCGGCTTTTCGGTACGCATCATCGACTCGGCTTTCATCATAAGCACGTCGGTGTAGCGCAGCATCGGGAAGTCGTTGCTGAGGATGTTGTTACCGCCCACCTCGTACTCGAATTTACCCCAGCGGAAACCGTCGTCGACGTCGGAGTAGCGGCTGTACGGAATGGCGTTGGTGTAGTTCACCTGGCCCGAGCCGTCGGAGCGCATCAAAGGTTCGGAACCGCCGAGGGTCGTGTACTGCGGGCCCTGAATAAAGTTCTCCTTGAGCCTCAGGTCGTCGGGATCGAACGATTCGATGAACTGCGGCATAGCGGCCGATCCGCCCCACGGACGGTGCGATAGTTGATAAGTTGCCTGGCTTTCGGGAGCGAGGGCCTGCATGTGCACGTCGAAAGTGTTCCACTCCGTGAGGTAGGTATTGTCGATTGGGAGTGCAAAAATTATATCCTTCGAGTTTTCATTGTTGGTGCGGAAGGCGTCTTTCTGGTTCGCCTCCATGGCGTACTCACCGCTCTCTTCGGCGAAAGCTATGATTTGGTTGCACACGTCTATACAGTCGTCGTATCTGTCCTCTCCGATCCACACCTCGGCGTTGAGATAGATTTTGGCGAGGAAACCGAGGGCCACCCATTTATTCATGCGTCCGTAGTAGTTTCCGCGCGGGGTTTCCGACAGGTTGTCGATATTGTCAAGGATCGACTTTTCGACAAAATCGAACACCTCCTTGCGAGTCGACTGTGTCGGCAAACTGGTGTCCTTGAAGTCGGTCACGATGGGTACGTTGCCGAACAGGTCGAGCAACAGGTAGTAATACGACGCCCGGAGCACATTGAGCTCGGAGACAAGTGCGGTTTTTACCTCGCCCTCGAGCGGAATGCTGCCGTCTTCGATCTGGGAGATTATCCGGTTGGTGGTGTTGATACCGGTGAAGGTGTCGTTCCACGCCGCTCTGGGGCCGTTATCCTGCACGGTCCAGGTGTGGAGGTGGAGGCGCTGGTAGAGTCCGCCGTCTTCCCAGCCGATACCGGCCCTGAAGGGGATGAGGTCGGAGTCGGCCGACAGTTGCTGCGAGCGGACTATGCCGTCGAACAGCAGCATCGTGCGCCGCCAGGGCACATAGGCGTTGCCGACGAGGAATCCGACCTCTTCCTCGGACTGAATGGAGAACTGGGAGCTCACGACCCGGTCGTAGCTGTCGTGCTTGAAGTCTGTACACGAAACGGTGGACAGCATCAGGCCGAGGGCCAATCCTGAAAGCAATATTTTCGTTTTCATTATTATTCGTGATTAGTTAAGTTAGAATTTGAGGTTTACGCCGAACGTGAGTGTGCGAATGTGCGGGAACTGTCCGCGGTCGTCCAGACCCGGTGTCATCGCATTGTTGTTTCCTCCCACCAGAGCCACTTCGGGATCGACCCCTTCGTATCCGGTGATGGTGAGTGTATTCATCACCGATGCGTATACGCGCAGCCCCTTGATGTGGCGCGAGTTGTTGAGGTTGAACGAGTAGCCGAGCGTGATGTTGTCGATCTTCCAGTGGTCGCCGTTCTCTACGTAGTAGCTGTTAAACTCGGGAGTCACGAGCTTGCTGAGCTGCGTTTTGCCGAATATCTTGCGGTCGACGCTCGTCAGACGGTTTTCGGCGCGGGCGTTGCGCGTACCCTCGAAGTTTAGGCGCGCCCCGTTTATGATCTGATAGCCGAAGGCTCCGCGCATGGTGATCGACAGGTCGAAGTTGCGGTACTGGAACTGGTTGTTCCAACTTGCGATCTGGCGGGGCAGACCGTTCCCGATCGGCTTTTTGTCGTCGGCCGAGTGTTTGAAATCGTCGTAGGCCACTTTATCGCCATTTGCATTCTCGTATATCCACTTCCCTTCGGAGTCGACATCGACAACTTTGAAGCCCCAGAAGTTACCGAGCGGCTGGCCGAGTTGCACGATGTGCGAGGGGGTGTTCTGACCGTCGTAGTACACGGCGCCCTCGTTGTACCACGTCAGGTCGGTCTGGAAGACGCTGCCCGACAGGCTGAGCAGTTTGTTCTGGTTGAACGAGAAGGTGGCGGTGCTTGTCCAGGTGAATTTGTCGTTCTTGACGGGGGTGCCCGACAGCATGATCTCGACACCTCTGTTGCGCAGGTTGCCTCCGTTGGCCCAGGTGCGGTTGAAAAGGTTGGGCGGCACGGGCACTGGATACTGGTAGAGCAGACCTCTAACTTCGCGGTTGTAGACGTCGACGGAGCCCGACAGGCGTCCTTTGAGCATCGTGAAGTCGAGACCTATGTTGGTTTCGTGTTTCTCTTCCCACCTCAGGTCGGGATTGGGGTTCGATGCGGGTTCGAACGTGCGCACCCATTTGCCGTTGATGAACTGGAACTGTCCGTAGCGCATCATCGCCACTCCGAGGAACGAGTTTCTCGGCTGCGAGCCGGTCACCCCGTATCCCACGCGCAATTTGAGATCGTCGAACACGTTCTGGTTCTGCATGAACGGCTCCTCCGAGATTCTCCATCCGAGCGAAACCGACGGGAACAACCCCCACACGTTGTCGGTGCCCCACAGCTGGCTGGCGCCTTCGTAGCGCAGGCTTGCCATCAACAGATAGCGATCCTTGTAAGAGTAGGTGGCGCGGCCGAAGAAACCGACCAGATTGGTGGAATTTTTGCCCGACGAGGCTTCGGCGAGTCCCTGTTTGAGCGCTTCACCGGCGCCGATGTTGTGCCATCCGCTAAGGAAACCGTCCTGGAAGTTCCAGTTGGTGAACGAACTCTCTTCGTTGTCGGTTTCGTTGTAGCTGTAACCGCCGAGGATCGAGAATTTGTGGTCGCCGAGGGTTTTGCTGTACTGGGCGGTGAATTCCAACAGTTTCTCCATGTAGGTACGCGAGGAGACTCTTGACCACGCGGTACGTCCGTCCCTTATCGAGGTGATGTGGTGTATGGTGTCCGACTCGCCGTTGTTGCGGTTATTGCGGGCGTAGGAGCCCATCAGCGAGAATGTGAGGTCGCTGATAGGATTGTAGGTGATCGTTCCGTTGTAACGGATGTTGGTGTTTTTCGAGTTGCCGTAGTGTTCATTGATGAGTGCCACGGGATTCTCGTACTCGAATTTGCTGGCGTTCTCGAAGTAGCGTCCGGGATTGTTGGGATCCATAATGGGATCGGTAGGGTTGTAGAGGGTGGCCTGCATGTAGGCGCCGTTGAAGTTGAGCTGCGGGTTGATGCTCTGAGTTCCGAGGATGCCGAATCTGACCCTCACCTTGTCGTTGAACATGCGGTGGTTGATCTCGATGCGGCCGCGGAACATCTCGCTGTTCGACCGTATGAGAATCCCCTGCCTGCCCGAGTAGTTCACGTTGGCGATGTAGTTTGTTTGCGAGGTGCCTCCCTGGAATGTAAGGTTGTGGGTGTGGGTGATGGGGGTTCTCAGGATCTGGTCCATCCAGTTTGTCTTATACCCGTGGTCTTCGTTGGGATAGAGCGCCGCGAACTCCTCTGAGGTTAGGGTTTCGAGGCGTCTTGCGATGTGCGATGTACTGGCGTAGGTGGTGTACTCCACGTTGTTGATCTGCGCACCGCGGCTCTGGCGGGTGGTGATCAGGATCACACCGTTTGTACCGCGCGTACCGTAGATAGCCGCGGCCGAACCGTCCTTGAGCACATCCACCGCCTCGACATCCTCGGGGGCGACGGTACTCAATTCACCCGGTATGCCGTCGATCAGCACGAGCGGGGCGGTGTTTGCTCCGCCGATGGTGTTGGTACCGCGCAGCTGGATTTGGGTACCCGAGGTGGGGTCGCCGCTGGGATTGGTGATGATAAGCCCCGCGACTTTACCCTGAATCAACTGGCCTATGTCCTTGATCGCGCCGACGTTGAAGTTCTCGGGCCTGACGCTCGCCACCGAGCTCGTCACGTCGCCGCGGCGCTGTGTGCCGTATCCCACCACGACCACTTGGTCTATGGCAAGGGTGCTGGCCTCCATCGTCACATCCAGGTAGCTCTGGTCTGCAAGGGTCACTTCGCGGGTCGTATATCCTACGTAGTTGAAGATAAGGGTTTCACCGGACGAGGCCGAGATTCTGAAATTCCCTTCGGCGTCGGTGATGCCACCGCCGGTGGTGCGCTGGGCAATGGAAACGACAACTCCGAGCAACGGCTGTCCGCTCCCGTCGGTAACGGTTCCCGACACCTGGCGTGTCTGGGCCAGCGCCGACACGGAGAGAGAGGCGGCCAAAGCAACGGCAAACAACTTGCGTACGGTCGACCGCACGCGTGAACAAAGTAAGCGTTCTTTCATAATGGTGATTTTTTAGGTTTACAATAAAGTTAGTGATGATTTTTGGGTCGTTCTGCCTTCAGGTTCGAATGACCGTACAAAGGTGCGTCAATCGTTCCGAAACAATTTCCGCCATTGTTGATAATAGTATCAATCATGTTGAAATGGAGCTCTGCTCCCCCTCCTGCATTTGTATATCCCCCGATTTATTGCAATCATTGTGGTTGTTGTCATGACCCACTCCTCGACATTGCCCGGCCGCACCTTCCTGTCGGTCGTATTTACGCTCCTGCTCCTGCTGCCGGCCCTGCCTGCGCGGGGCCAGAGAGAGCATTACGTCTTTTCTCAGATGACGGCGATGGACGGGCTGTCGGACAACAACATCCGTAGCATCGGCCAGCTTCCCGACGGCCGCATAGTGACGGTCACCCTGGGGCTGCTCAACGTCTTCGACGGCGCGTCGTTCCGCGAGATTCACTTCGACCGGTCTAAAGCCTCCTCCCTGCCCGGCTACACGGGCCACCACCAAATGTATATCTCCTCCGAGGGCCACCTGTGGCTCAAGAACCAGATGACGCTGATGCTTGTCGACATGGATCGGATGCGCTTCGTCGCCGACGCCGACAGTGTGCTGCTCTCATGGGGTGTTCGAGAACCCCTGTCCGACTTCTTCATGGACGCCGACGAAAACTTCTGGCTCGTAACCCGTTCGGGCGACCTGCTCCGCCGCCGCGTGGGGAGCGATACGAGCGAGTGTTTCCTCACCGGAGTGAACAGGCCTGGCGACCGGCTATTCGACATCGCTACGGTCGGCAACGAAATATTTCTCTTCTACAGCTCAGGCACGATGATCTGTTACGGCATCTCCGACGGGCGTGAGCGCTACCGCGACGACATGCAGCTTCCGCCTCAGCGCGAGGATCATAGTTGGTACGTGCTCCACGTCATCACCCACGACGGCTATCTGTATCAGCTGTGGAACGGCACGGCCTCGTCGGTGGCGCTGCGCTACGACACGCGGCAAAGGCGCCGGGAGAAGCTGCTCGAGACCGACTACTGGCTGAACGTGATCTCGATCGATGTCGCCGGCGACATCTGGATTTCGTGTCGTGAGGGGCTGTGGCGCGTCGATCCCGAGACGGGCCGGCAGCACTTTCTCGATACGCTCAGCCTTGTCGACGGCGAGGTCGTCGCCACCGAGGTCAGTACGCTCTACAACGACTCCCAGGGCGGTTTCTGGGTCGGAACCCTCGACCGGGGACTGCTCTATTACCACCGCGACCGCTTTGCGTTCCGCAACGTGGGAAAGACATTCTTCGGAGCGGGCGGTCTGCCTGCGCTCAAAGTGACGGGTTTCGCCGTGACGGGAGGAGAAACTATGGTCGGCACCGACAAGGGGCTGTTCGTTTGGTCGGACTCGCACACCTCGCTTTCGATCCGGCCCGGTTTTCCGCTCACGGCGTGCCACACCCTCGCCAGGGATTCGTCGGATGTGGTGTGGGTCGGCACCGAAGAGGGACTGTTCCGTCTGTCGGGCTCGCCGTCCGAAAACCGGCCCGTCATTCGCGGGGTCGTGAACCACATCTTCGAGAGCCGCGACGGCACCTTTTACATCTGCATGCCTGGCGCCGGGTTCGGCGTTTTCGACCGCGCCACGGGGCGTTTCCGGCGCGTGGACTCCTCTGCGCGGATGGTGTTTCAGTTGATCGATCACGGTGAGGATAGCATCATGGGGATCTCCAGCCGCGGAACGTTCCTCTATCGCCCCTCCACGGGAGAGATTCTCTACTCCGACTCCCCGGCGTGGGACGGACCGGAGGTCGGACTGTTCAACAACCGCGAATTCAACTGCCTGCTCTCTGACAGCCGGGGCCTGCTGTGGTTCGGTTCGCTCGACGGTCTGCATGTGTGGGACCCTTCGGCACGCACCTTCCGGTCGTTCCACACCGAGGACGGACTGGTCAACAACTTCGTCTGTTCGTTGATCGAAGACCCCTCGGGCAAGATATGGGCCACCACCTCCAACGGCGTTTCGAACATCGGGATCGTCCGTATCGGCGGCGAGTACCACTACCAGATTACCAGTTACAACCGCTACGACGGCATTCTGGAGCACGGCTTCATAAACCGTTCCGTCCGGCTCACTTCCGACGGTAGGCTCCTGGCCGGCGGGTTCGACGGATTCAACGTCATCGACACCGGTTACCGGCGCACCCCGGTCTCCTTTCCTGGCAAGCCCCTGTTCGTGAGTTTCGCGCTGGCCGGTACCGAGATCGAACCCGTCACCAAGACCGGACTCATTAAACTCAAATATAACCAGAACAACTTTACGATTGGATTCTCGGCCCTCAATTACATCAATCCTGCCCAGACCTACTACCGCTACATTCTCGAAGGGGCCGACGGGGAGTGGCACGAGGCGGGATCGGTCGACGGCACGGGCAGCGCCCACTACATGAACCTTCCCTCGGGCCGCTATACCTTCCGGGTGTTTGCCGCTGCGGGCGACCGCGTGTGGAAGGGTGGGGGAGCCGAACTGTCGATCGAGGTGGCCGATCCGTGGTGGGCCACTCCGTGGGCGTTGGCGACATATGTCATGCTGATCGGGGCTCTTCTTTCGCTCGGCGTCTGGACATGGATCAGGGCCGGGAGAGTGAAAATGGAGCGCGAGCAAAACGAAAGGATGGACGATATGAAGTTCCGCTTCTTCACCAACATCAACCACGACCTGCGCACCCCCCTAACGCTGATACTCACGCCGCTCGATGTGATCCTCGGCAAACTGCCCGCCGGCGAACTGAAAGAGCAGTTGGAGAGGATGTACCGCAACGGCCAGTACCTGCTCGACATGATAAACCAGTTGCTCGATTTCCGCCGGCTCGAGGCGAAGGGCGAGACGGTCGAACTCTCGCTGTTCAACGTGGGTCGTTTCATCGAAAGTCTGACGGGCTCGTTCCAGGATTTGACCCGCAACCGCAGGATCGCCCTCACTATGGAGTGCCGGGAGGATGTGTGGGCCCATCTCGACAAAAACAAGGTACACAAGATAGTCTACAACCTGCTCTCCAACGCCGTCCGCTTCACTCCCGACGGAGGCTCGATCCGCGTGGTGTTCGACACCGTGGCGGAGGGCACGGAGGGTGGAAATGGCGAGCGTGCCTCGCTGAGGATTCGCATGGAGGACACCGGATGCGGCATCGCAGAGAAAGACCTTCCCCACATCTTCACCCGTTTCTACCGCGGCTCCCGTTCTAACGGCGACAACACAGGCAGCGGTCTGGGGCTCCATATAGTCCGCGAGTATGTCAGGCTCCACAACGGCACGGTGAAGGCCGAAAACCGGCCCGAGGGAGGGTCGGTATTCACGGTGCTGTTTCCGGCCGATCTCGAACCCGAAAACACGGAGGCGACCGACGCGCAAAGTCCGGAGGATAAGAACCTTCCCGAACTGCTGGTCGTGGAGGACAACGAGGAGTTCCTCGATTTCCTGTGCAACCACCTGTCGGGCCTCTACCGTGTCACCCGTGCACGCGACGGGCTCGACGGCTGGGAGGCGATCTGCCGCGAGGTGCCCGATCTGATCCTGAGCGACATCATGATGCCCCGAATGGACGGCCTCGATCTGTGCCGCATGGTCAAAGCCGACATTCGCTTCTCCCACATCCCGGTGATACTGCTCACCGCCCGTTCGAGCTCCGAGTCGGAGATCGAAGGCTATGGAGTGGGGGCCGACGCCTACATCTCCAAGCCCTTCCGCATGGATATACTGCAACTGCGCATCCGCAATCTCATAGACCGCCAGAATCAGCGGAAAGCCCTTTTCCAGAGGGCGATAGTGATCCTGCCCGAGAACCTCACTGCCACCGATCTCGACCAGCAACTGATCCGCCGCGCCCTCGATCTGGTCGAGAAAAATCTCTCCAACTCCGACTACTCGGTCGACCAGCTCAGCCGCGACATGTGCATGGATCGCACGGGGCTCTACCGCAAACTGATGGCCATAGTTGGGCAGTCTCCATCTGCTTTCATACGCTCCATAAGGCTCAAAAAGGCGGCAATGTTGCTCAAACAGGGGCTGAGCATCTCCGAAATCTCAAGCATGGTGGGCTTCGGAACGGTAAGCTATTTCAGCAAGTGTTTTCAGGAAGAGTTTGGCGTCAAACCCTCGCGCTACGTCTGACACCCCGGCCGCTTCGGTTGCAAAAAGCATAACAAAAAACGGCATTCTGTGAGGAATGCCGTTTTTTACGCCAGAACGTGACTCAGATCAGTTTCTCGAGCACCGAGACGGTCTTTGCGATCTCGGCATCGGTGAGCACATAGTTTTTGAGTGCTCCGCTCAGGTACTGCTCGTATGCGTAGAGGTCTATCATGCCATGACCCGAAAGGTTGAACACTATGGTGCGGCTCTCACCTGCCTCCTGCGCCGCGCGCGCCTCGCAGATGGCGGCGTATATCGCGTGTGTCGACTCGGGAGCCGGAATGATCCCTTCGGTCTTGGCAAACAGCACTCCCGCCGCAAGCGACTCCACCTGTTCTATATCGACGGCCTCGAAAAGCCCGTCTTTCAAAAGCTGGCTCACGGTCGATCCGGCGCCGTGGTAACGCAGACCTCCGGCATGAATATCGGCGGGATGGAAAGCGTGCCCCAAAGTAAACATAGGGATCAGAGGCGTCAGCCCCGCCGAGTCGCCGTGGTCGTACTGGAACTCGCCGCGCGTAAGTTTCGGACAGCATGTCGGCTCGGCGGCAATGAGCCTTGTCTTCCGCCGCCCGGCAAGATTCTCGCGCAGGAACGGAAAAGCTATCCCGCCGAAGTTCGATCCGCCGCCGAAACAGCCTATCACAACGTCGGGGTAGTCGCCCACCATCTCCATCTGCCTCATCGCCTCCTCACCTATGATTGTCTGGTGAAGGATCACGTGGTTGAGCACACTGCCGAGGCAGTAGCGCGCGTCCTCGTTCTTCATCACCAACTCCACCGCCTCGGAGATCGCGCCGCCGAGAGTACCGCCGTCGTCGGGGTTTGCGGCGAGCATGGCGCGTCCCACCTCTGTGGTGTCGCTCGGCGAGGCAAACACATCGGCGCCCCACGTGTTCATCATCATCTTGCGGTATGGTTTCTGGTTAAAACTCACCTTCACCATGTAGACCCTCAGATCGAGTCCGAACATCTCTGCGGCCATCGCCATCGCCGATCCCCACTGTCCGCCGCCGGTTTCTGTGGTCATGCGGTGCAGCCCCTGTTTCGAGGCGTAGTACGCCTGCGCGACTGCGCTGTTGGGCTTGTGCGATCCGGCGGGCGATACGCTTTCGTTCTTAAAGTATATCTTGATACCGGCGGGCAGGTCCAGTGCCTTTTCGAGCTGCGTGGCGCGAGCCATCGGCGTACATCTCCATATTTTGTAGACATCCTGCACGGGCTCGGGAATGTCGATCCACCTCTCGGTAGACATCTCCTGGTTGACGAGTTCCTCGACGAAGATGCGGTTCATCAGCTCTTTGGTAACCGGCTGTTTGGTTCCCGGATGGAGCAGGGGCAGCGGTTTGTTGGGCATGTCGGCCACGATGTTGTACCATTGCCTCGGCAGTTCGCTGTCGGGCAGCACGATCTTTTTGGTTTTCATAGTGAATGATTATTTGACGACAAAATTACACCATAAATGTTAAAATTCCAAACTATTTTGTTAAAAAACCAAGAAAATGGAAATATGTTCGGAATAGTTGGTGTTTTGTAAAAATTTTAATATACATTTGTATTTGTATTAACACACGACTAATCTCGACCAACGGGCCACGTTTATCTATGAAGTGGATTGTATTGACGCTATTTCTGGCAGCACTAATTGCCGACACCTATATCTATCGCAGCCTCATTGCCGTGCGTGCGCGGCGTAGGAGTTCACGCTTGTGGTACCTTCTGTTCGCCATCGTGAGCGACGGTGCGGCGCTCGCGGCACTGTCGATTTACGGTGTGGCGGGCAGTGCCGGCTCCGGGGTCTTGAAAGTGGTGATGTGGTTGGTGTGGTTTTTTTTTATTACTTTCGTCCCCAAAGCGCTATACACTGTGGGAGGGGCGGTCGATTTTTGTGTTGGCAAGGTTCTCCGGCGCCGGGTATGGCCTTTTCGCGGTTTGGGCCTCGTGCTGTCGGCCGTGATAATGGGGATCATGGTCTGCGGGGCTACCGTCGGGCGCACCCGGCTTAGGGTGGAGCAGATCGAGGTCTGTTCTCCGAGGGTTCCGGCGGCTTTCGACGGCTACCGCGTGGTGCAGTTCTCCGACGTCCACATCGGCACGATGATGCGGCCGGCTGCGCAACTCGCCCGCCTCGTCTCGACGATCGCCGGACTCGACGCCGACCTGGTGGTGCACACGGGCGACCTGGTGAACATCACCCACGGCGAACTGACCCCCGAGTTGGTGGGCATACTCGGGCGTCTCGACGCTCCCGACGATGTGTGGAGCGTATGGGGTAACCACGATCTGGGGTTCTACATACGTTCCGGATCGGAGCTCACCCCGGAGGAGAACTTAGCGGGACTTGCGGACAAGATGCGCGAAATGCGCTGGCAGATTTTGTCCGACTGCTCGACATGGATCCGGCGCGGAGGCGACTCGATCCTGCTCACGGGGATCGACTATCCCCGCGACCGCAGGCTCAACAGCCACAACGAGTCGTTGGCCGGGGCCGACATAGGGGCGGCGTTCGACAGAGTGGAGGGCGATCCCTTCAACGTGGTGCTGGCCCACACGCCACGGCTGTGGGGGCGGATCACGGAGCGGGGCAGGGGAGATGTGGTACTTTCGGGCCATGTCCACGCCATGCAGACCAAGTTGCGCCTCTTCGGCCACGAGTGGTCGCCGGCGCAACGCATGTACGACGAATGGAGCGGAAAATATGCTTCGGAGGGGGGGCAAAAAAATAGTGTGCTGTATGTCAACGATGGCATAGGATGTGTTGGTTATCCTATGCGAATAGGGGCAAGGGGGGAAATAACTGTCATTACTTTGAAGCGATGCGAATAATTCTTTCAGCGGCAGTCTCTGCCGATGGTAATCTCGATAACTCCGGCGGTGAGCGGTTGATCCTCTCCTCGCCCGAGGATTGGCGAGCCATCTACTCCCTCCGGGCCGATTGCGACGCCATACTCGTGGGGGCCGAAACCCTGCGCCGCGACAACCCCTCGTTGGTGATCCGCGACGCCGAACTGCGCCGCCGTCGCACAACCGAAGGGCGCACGGCCGACATTATGAAGGTTACAGTGAGCGGTAGCGGCAGGCTCGACCCCGCCCTGAAGTTCTTCACCGAGGGCAAGGGCGAAAAGGTAGTCTTCACCCACGGCACGGTCTCCTCGCAACTTTCCGAGGTGGCGACGGTGATCTCGCGCCCCGAGCTGACGGCCACGGTCATTCTCAATCAACTGCGAAAAATGGGGGTCGGCACTCTAATAGTCGAGGGCGGCAGCAGCGTGCTGTCGATGTTCCTGCGCGAGAAGAGTTGGGATGAGTTCCGCCTCGCCGTGGCCCCTGTATTCGTGGGCGACCACACCGCTCCGAGGCTCGTTCTCGACGGCGACTACCCGCCCATGACCCTTGTCAACACCGAACGGCTGGGGCAGACCGCCGTGATGCACTACGTGAACCGCACACAGCACCGGGCCGACTGCAACCACATAGTCAGAGCAATGGACAGCAGCCGCCGGTGCGAGACCTCACCCGTCAGATACCGGGTTGGGGCGGTGGTCGTCACACGCGACGGGCACGAGTTCGACGGCTACACCGGCGAGACTGCACCCGAGAATCACGCCGAGGAGGAGGCCATCGGTAAGGCCCTCGCCGCCCGCGCCGACCTGAGCGGTGCCACGATCTACTCGACGATAGAACCCTGCACCGTGCGCAAGTCGAAAACAGAGTCGTGCACCGACCTTATAATCCGCCACGGTATCGGACGGGTGGTGTTCGCCCTCAGAGAACCCGACCGTTTCGTCCGTTGCGAGGGTATGCGCCTGTTGTCCGAAGCCGGGGTCGAGGTGTGCGAGATCGCCGACTTCGCACCCGACGTGATCCGCATTAACTCCCACATTATTTCATAGCACAACCCAAATGAATAAAAACCCTGCCGTGATCCACGAAGCCCCCTGCGAGAGGCTTTGGACACGGAGTTTTGTGCAAATCTGCGTGGCCAACTTTCTGATGTGCTTCGCCTTCTACACCCTCGTGCCCACCCTGCCGTTCTACCTCGAAGAGGTGTTCGGAGCGGGAAAGACCACCATCGGCATCATCCTGTCGTGCTACACCGTGGCGGTGCTTTGCGTGCGCCCGTTCGCAGGATGGATCGCCGACACCTTTGCGCGAAAGCCGCTCTACATTCTGGCCTACTTCCTGTTCATCTCGTTCTTCACGGGCTACCTTGCGGCGGGAACGCTGCTCGTGTTCGGCTTGCTGAGGGTGATGCACGGCGTGCTGTTCGGCATGGTCACCACGACGGGTAACACTCTGGTGATCGACATTATGCCCTCGTCACGCCGGGGCGAGGGGCTGGGCTACTATGGGGTGATGAACAATCTCGCGATGAGCGTTGGCCCGATGATCGGCCTGTTCATCTCCCATGAGGGAAACTACGACGCCATATTCTACTGCGCCCTCGTCTCGGGCGGACTGGGGCTGATCTTCGCGGGGAGCGTGAAGGCCCCGAAGGTGCAGCCCAAGACCTCGAACCGCGGGGTGTCGCTCGACCGCTTTTTTCTGCGCAAGGGCATTCCCGCGGCCATTGCCATGACCCCTATGGCCATTCCGTGGGGCATGACGATGACATTTATCGCGATGCACGCGGGCGAGGTGGGGCTGACGGCCAACACGGGCTATTTCTTCACGGTGATGGCCGTGGGGCTGATAATCTCGCGCATAGGCTCGGGAAAGAGGGTCGACCGTGGCGAGATCACCCAGGTGATACTTCAGGGTATGATCATCGTCTTCGCGGGGATCGTGTGCGAGGCGTTTCTGGCAATGGCCGCCGGATGGCACATACACGCGGGCTACGCGCTCTACTTCGCTGCGGCATTTCTCATAGGCTTCGGCTACGGGACTATCTTTCCTGCGTCGAACACCCTTTTCGTCAACCTCGCGCCCAACGACCGCCGCGCGACCGCCAACGCCACCTATCTGACGGGCTGGGACGTCGGCATCGGTCTGGGGATGTTCTTCGGCGGCCGCATCGCCCAACGCTGGGGCCTCGGCACCATCTACTGGGTCGACATCGCCCTCGCCGCCTTCGCCATCGTCTGGTTTGCACTCTACGTCACGCCCCACTTCCATCGCAACAGGCTGCGGTGAAAAGTGCTATTAACTTCGCTTCGCTCGTTTTTCTCCTCGCGGCTCGGCATAGTCCATAAATGGTCTCTGCTCTCGCTCGCAGCGTCGGTTCTACTTCTTTGTCTTCGGAAATAGTTTCGGTCATTTACGCTGAGGTAAACTCCTTTCGCAAATTTTTCGAGAGCGTCGTATAATAACACTTTTGACCGAAGCCCGCAACAAAGAAACAAGAGGGCTTCATGCTCGGTAAAAAAATAATATTCCTTAATATGTTGCCGCCGATTAAAAATTTGGCGAAATGGAAATCTTTTAGCACATTCGCAATATCATTACCCATCAATATAAACCAACTTTTATGAAAAAAAACTAACTGTTTTATTTTCGATCGTACTGCTGTTCGCTTCATGCGCGATCGATGATCCAAATGCAGGACGAAATCTTGAACCTGAGACCGAAGTCGATCCCCTTGCCGTTTCGTTGGATGATGCTTTGGCTGAAATGTACTCCGTGATGGGTGCGCTCTATGGCCCTTCGACCCGTGCCACCTCACGCTCTGTTGCTTCTGTCACCACGTTCAAAACTCCCGGTGCCTTGACCCGTTCCGGCGGGGAGGCGACCGCTCTCGCCTACATCGTGAATTTCGAAGAGGGAGGCTTCTCTGTGTTGGGCGCACACGCCTCCGTTCCATCGATCCTGTGCATCACCGACGAGGGGCAGTTCACTCCGGAAGAGGTCGAGAGTATCTCCCGTGAGATCGAAACTTACGCCGATGTTGCCGCTACCCGGATTGCTACAACACCTCCCTTGATTGGGGAGCCGATCGAGGATGACGATCAGTGGATGAACTATGAGGAGATCCACAATTACGGTTATCCCGACGGTAATCCCGAGCCGTTCGACGTCAACGATTACAACATCGACTGGGATCCGGACGAGACCCCGGCCGAAGATACGGGAGACTGGTTGGTATCTTCCTCTGATGACAGATTTATAAAGAATCAACTTCTTTGTCGGTTAGCTTACGTCGAGGAAGAAGGCAGCGGCGGCGGAGGGGGCAGCCATACCGTAACTTATACTTATGGCCCATGGACAAGAACAAGCGATGTTATAGGGCCACTACTGGAGACGCGATGGACTCAGAGCGGAACAGGGTATAATGATTACTGTTTTACAAAAAAAGGAAAACCGGCATACGCAGGGTGTGTCGCTATTGCTTTGGCGCAGATTGTAGCGTTCAACGAGAAACCTTCAACCTCGGCTTTCGGTGTTACATCCTCCTGGGCATCTTTGAAAACTCACAATTACACTGCCGGAGATACATCGCAACNNACAGGCTAAAGACCTCGCAAAAATAATCAAGCAGATAGCAGATGGAGTAAACATGACATATGGTGCAGTCGCAGATCAAAAAGGTAGCAAAGCTACGTCCGGAGCGGCAAAACGATATTTCAGGAGGAACGGATACCGCAATGTCGATAAAAAGAACGGTTACAAATTGCGTCATGTGACGGATATGCTTACCGATGAACTACCTGTTTACATTGCAGGTCGTGNNCGTGGCAACGGCAAGGGTCACGCATGGGTTATAGACGGCTCGGCAGATTTTAGGCGAACGAAACAAAAACGTATCAATGGTTCTCCGTCGGGTAACCCAACTACCGAAACCCAAACGATGTATCATTGTAATTACGGATGGGGCGGCACAGCTAACGGATACTATCTGTCTGATATATTCGATCCGAGCAAAGGGCCGGTTACAATCGATCCTGATATAGACCTGACCAATCCGGGAACCAACGGGCGTCATTATAAAAACTATATGAAGATAATTAAATATTCCCGATAGTTATGAAAAACACCATCACGTTATTGTGCTGTATCGGTTTATTGACCTGTTGTGGAACGGTAGATAACGGGGATAAAATTTTTCTCCGTTCTTATGTGATGAATTATTACGATCTCCGTACTGTTTCATTGGTCGATCGTTCACATTCCGACCGCTTTCCCAATAATAAGGTGATCGTTATTTTAGCTGAATATGGGGGCTATTTGGAGGGAAGTCACAACTCTCTCAAAAGTACGTCCCGTGATTTCGATGCCTTGTGTGAGAAGCACGGAGATATGACGTTTAACAGAAAGATCAGGGTCAATCCTGCCAGTGCAGTCCCATCGTTCCCAGCCGTGGATTTTCTCTCGATAAGTGTCGTGAGCGATGCCGATTATGATGAGAACCACCCCGCGGGCACGTCGTTGAACGATCTGATAACGGCAGAGTACAGCACGGCGAAACCATACATCGACAGCGGCTATACGCAACACGGTCATGAAGATGGCCTGATCAGATATTCGACAATGACTAAAAACCTTGCCCTTCTCTCTGCCGATGACCTTATACTTGTGGGAGGCGGCTATTTGAGCGGAGGTCTGGGTAGTCTTGTAGACGGTTTAATTTTTGAGAACGAGCCGACCTTGTCGAAAACCCACACCCTCACGGTGACGATGACTGCCGACGACGGGCGGGTGTTTTCGGACAGTGTCGAGATCACTTTCGAGTGAGCCGTATCCGGGAACGAATAGACGAGTCCCGAAAGAGTGTCGGGCCTCGTTGTTGACAGTACAAAGAGCCGGTTGCGGAAATTGGGCTAAAGCCCGGAGGAGTTGAGAGGCTTTTTTCATCCGTTGGCTTTAGCCAACGGCAATAATCTTCAAATTTTCAAATTTACTTCATNNGTCGTCGTCGGATGAAGGATCGAGAAGCGCGGCGGGAAGTTTTTTGGAGGCTTTAACGCCCATTTCGCGCAGACGTTCGGCACGCCCCACGAGGTTGCCTTTGCCGCCGGAGAGTTGGCCGAAAGCCTCGCCGTAGCTCTTCTGGGCGCGGTCGAGTCCCCGGCCCACATCCTCCAGAGACGAAACGAACCC
>DBDQ01000090.1 GCA_002293665.1 Alistipes sp. UBA928
CGGCAAAGGCAAGAAGAAAGGCTCGCCCAAACCCGTGGTGCGCCCCGAAGTGAACGACGAGGAGGTGCAGAAACAGGTGAAGGAGACGCTGGCACGTCTCACCGCCAAAGGAACCAAAGGCAAAGGCGCCAAGTATCGCAAAGACAAGCGCGACGAGGCCGCATCGCGTGCCGCCGAGGCGATGGTGCGCAGCGAACAGGAGCGTTCGACACTCCAGGTGACGGAATTCGTGACCGTGAGCGAGCTCGCCACCATGATGGACGTGGCCGTGACCGACGTGATCATGGCGTGCATGAACCTGGGCCTCATGGTGTCGATCAACCAGCGACTCGACGCCGAGGCGCTCGTGATCGTCGCCGAGGAGTTCGGCTACAAGGTCGAGTTCGTGAGCGCCGAGATACAAGAGTCGATAGGCGAGGTGGAGGAGGCCGACCGGCCCGAAGATCTCTCGCCGCGGCCACCCATAGTGACGGTGATGGGCCACGTCGACCACGGTAAAACGTCGCTGCTCGACAATATTCGCAAAACCAACGTCATAGAGGGCGAAGCCGGGGGGATCACCCAGCACATTGGCGCGTACAGCGTGGAGCTCAACGGCCAGAAGATCACCTTCCTCGACACCCCGGGCCACGAGGCGTTCACCGCCATGAGGGCGCGTGGGGCCAAGATCACCGACGTTGCGATCATAATCGTGGCGGCCGATGACAGCGTGATGCCCCAAACCGTGGAGGCGATCAACCACGCCGTAGCCGCGGGAGTACCCATGGTGTTCGCCATCAACAAGATCGACAAGCCGGGTGCCGACGCCGAACGCATCAAGGAGCAACTTGCGCAGATGAACTACCTCGTCGAGGACTGGGGCGGAAAGTACCAAAGTCAGGACGTGTCGGCCAAACAGGGACTCAACCTCGACAAGCTGCTCGAAAAAGTGCTGTTGGAGGCCGAACTGCTCGATCTCAAGGCCAATCCGCACAGGAAGGCTTCCGGCGCCGTGATCGAGTCCACGCTCGACAAGGGACGCGGCTACGTTTCGACCGTGTTGGTCGAGAACGGTACGCTGAGGGTCGGCGACGTGATGCTGGCGGGGATCAACACCGGCCGCGTCAAGGCTATGTACAACGAGCACGGCCAGAAGGTCGAAGAGGCACCGCCCGCAACACCTGTGTTGGTGCTGGGGCTCAACGGCGCTCCGCAGGCCGGCGACACGTTCAACGTGATGGACGACGACAAGAGCGCACGACAGTTGGCCAACAAACGCGAACAGTTGCAACGGGCTCAGGGTCTGCGCACGCAAAAGCACGTCACCCTCGACGAGATCGGCCGACGCATAGCGATCGGCTCGTTCAAGGAGCTCAACATTATCGTCAAGGGCGACGTTGACGGCTCGATCGAGGCAATGACCGACTCGCTCGTGAAACTGTCGAAGGAGGAGGTGCAGGTCAACGTGATCCACAAGGCCGTGGGTCAGATTTCGGAGAGCGACGTGCTGCTGGCCGCCGCGTCGAACGCCATCATAGTCGGGTTCCAGGTGCGTCCGTCGATGGCCGCGCGCAAACTCGCCGAGAAGGAGGAGATCGAAATTCGCCTCTACTCGATCATCTACGACGCGATCAACGACATCAAAGACGCTATCGAAGGCATGCTGGAGCCGATCACAAAAGAGGAGATCGTCTGCTCGGTGGAAGTACTGGAAACGTTCAAAATCTCGAAAGTCGGCACTATCGCCGGATGTATCGTGCGCGAGGGCAAGATCACGCGCTCGACCCCCATCCGGGTTATCCGCGACGGTATCGTGGTCTACACCGGCAAACTCGGGTCTTTGAAACGCTTCAAAGACGACGCCAAGGAGGTCGGGCCCGGTCTCGAATGCGGTCTCAACATCGACGGCTACAACGACATACACGTCGGCGACATCGTCGAGGGCTACGAGACGGTCGAGGTCAAGAGGTGATGTTTCGGGTACCCAAAAGAGAGGCGCCTCCGATCCCGGGGGCGCCTCTCTTTTGGCAGTCGGAGCAGGTTCGATGCATTATCGAACCAGAGTTGTATAGCCGTTGGGGTATTTTATCAGCCACGAACCCGAAGCGGCTTTTCCGGTAATCTTCAATTTAAACCAACCGTAATCGCGTAAATTCTCTCTGTGCGAAATAACTATCTCACCCTCTGCTCTCAGAGCTTGCCTCAAATAACTCAATGAGTAGTTAAAAATATCCTCGGCGGTTTTTCCGGGATAGGGATCGGCCGCATTGGCCGATATTGAGAAAGTGACTGTGAACTCCTGCCCGAGCTGTACGGTAGTGGGAGGAGGTTGGATAAAATTAAATGCACCGATCGGAAAATCAATCTGATACTGCTGGGCCTGGGCAGGAGTTGCGAATACGGCAAAGGTTGCCGCAGCGGCGATCATCAAAAACAGTTTTTTCATAATAGCGTTAATTATAAGGGGGATGCCTACTCTTTGAGCTTTTCGGCTTACGCTTTGCACAAAATTAAAGTAATATTTTGATACAAACAAGTGGTTTTTGCTATTTTCTCACAGAGCGACAATAAAAATCCAGAGCGCCCGCATCCGGCGGGCGCTCTGGTCTAAAGAATGGCGCACGGTGGCGCTAAGGGTCAACCGACCAGCAACTGGCCGGCCACGGCATCGCGCTTTTCGCGTCCGGCGACAATTTCCACCAACTTCAGTGCGAAATCTATGGTCAGTCCCGGGCCGCGTCCCGTCGTTATGTTGCCGTCGACCACCACGGGTCGGTCGGTCTGGAGCGTTGCCCCCGTCAGGTATTGCTCAAACCCCGGATAGCAGGTCGCCCTGCGGCCCTTCAACAGGCCGAGTCCACCCAACACCATCGGCGAGGCGCAGATCGCGGCAACCCGTCCACCCTTGTTCGCAAACGCGAGCAGCTCCCGTTTCATCTCCTCATGGTCGTTGAAACTGGTAGTTCCGCCCGGCAGGACAAGCATTTCGGCTCCGGCGAGATCGGCCTCGGAGAAGAGCAGGTCGGCGATCACGGTGACTCCGTGCCCGGCGGTCACCTGCCTTTGTCCGGTGAGCGACACCGTCTTCACGTCGAGTTCGGCACGGCGCAAAATATCGACCGTGGTCATGGCTTCGATCTCCTCGAAACCCGTTGTCAGAAAAACGAAAATTGTCTTCATGTCTGGTAGTCTGTTTTGATTACTTTTTTGCCGCATGCCCCTCTTTCAGCAGGTCGCGAATCTCAGTGAGCAGCGCCTGGTCTTTGGTTGCGGGTGCGACGTAGGGCGTTTTTCGCAGCGAATTGATCAACTTAACGAGCAGGAATACACAAAACGCAAGGATCAGGAAATCGAAACACGTTTGGATGAACGCGCCGTATTTCCACAATACCGGCTCGGCTCCGGCGGCAACCTTGCCCGGATTGAGAGTCACCGCCAGATCTCCGAAGTGGGTCTTGCCGAACAGCATCCCCAGCGGCGGCATCAGAACATCGTTCACGACCGACGCGATAATCTTCTGGAACGCGCCGCCGATGATCACACCGACCGCCATGTCCATCACGTTGCCCTTGAGAGCAAATGCTTTGAATTCATCTAAAAACTTCATAATCA
Organism: Alistipes sp. UBA928; assembly: GCA_002293665.1. Lineage (GTDB taxonomy): Bacteria > Bacteroidota > Bacteroidia > Bacteroidales > Rikenellaceae > UBA940. The sequence goes on from DBDQ01000090.1 coordinate 3,592, forward strand.
ATATGGTTTATGTGTTAGGTTATTCAAAAATACAAAAAACGTGCGACAAAGCGCGTGAATGTAAAAAAAGTTTGCTATTTTTGCGCTCTGCCACTCCGGAGATGCGGGTTTCCAACCGATGGTCAATCGGTGGTTACGCGGCAAAACTCAGGGCAACAGAACCTGAGTCCGGACGCTCGGAGAGATGGGTGAGTGGCTTAAACCAACAGTTTGCTAAACTGTCGTACGGGATTACTGTACCGGGGGTTCGAATCCCCCTCTCTCCGCGGTAAATATTTAAAATCAGCGATTTAGCCGATTTGTACACAAAAACGTACACGAAAGCACTCCTAAACGGGTGCTTTTTTCATGTCTGCACCCACAAAAGATGTCGAAGTTCCGTTCAATCATAACAGACAACACCTGTTAGGGTATTTTTTACTAAATTGCGACTATGCTTACAGATGGGAAGCCCTAATATCGAGCCCAATGCCCGAGCAATGAACAAAACGACAGCAAGAGAGATCGTAATGGAAATTTCTCAAAACAACTCGCAAGTTGCTTTGAAAGCCCTGTTCATGCACTACTATGGCAAGCTGTTCTGTTTCGTTTCGGGCTACGTCGCCTCGCGCGAGGAGGCCGAGGAGATCGCCTCCGACGTGTTCGTCACGGTATGGAAAAACCGCTCTGATTTGCATAACGTCCAGAATATCACCTCGTGGCTCTACACCATCGCCCGCAACATGGCGGTGAGCCACACGAGGAAACAGGCCTCGATCCGCCACGGTGCCGGAATCGACACGGCGGAGTATCTGGCGGGCGACATGTACGACAATCCCGAAACCAAACTGATCGGCGCCGAACTGCTCGACAAGTTCGACAGGGTGGTGGAGACACTGCCCGCCAAGAGCCGCGAGGTGTTCAAACTCGTCCGCTTCCACGGGCTTCGTTACCGTGAGGCCGCCGACGTGCTGGGCGTCACCGAGAAAACGATAGAGGCCCACATGACGTCGGCCGTCAAAAAGATACGCGAATCAATCCATGTGCAAAAAAGAAAATCACTATATGAAGCGGGAACAAAATATCGACCTTATAATAAGCAGGGTGTTGTGTAACGAAGCCGACAGCGATCAGGTGCTCGAACTTCACGAGTGGCTGAATGAGGAGGCCAACCTGGATGAATTTCTCATCCTGAAGGAGTATTTCTCGCTGCCGGCCACATTTCCCGAAGAGATTCGTGCCCGCATAGCTTTCGAGAAGATGGAAAAACAGACCCTCCGTCTCTCCGCCCCCGGGCGTAGCGGGTTGTGGCCGAAGCGATGGCCGCTCGTGGCGGCGGCGGTGACGGTGGCTGTCTGCGTTATGGTTGCAGCGCTTTCGATCATGCGCGGCGGGCCGGTCGAGCACTACATCTACACCTCGACCGACAACATCCAGCAGTTGACTCTGCCCGACGGCACGTCGGTGAGCCTCAACAAGAACTCGCGCCTGACCTACACCAACGGCTACGGCAAGGAGGAGCGTCTGGTCGATCTCGAGGGCGAGGCGTGGTTCGAAGTCACCGGCGACGGCAGCACTTTTCGTGTAAGACTCTACGACGGCGAGATCAGCGTTCTGGGCACAAAGTTCAATGTTAAGGCCAACCCCACCGAAGATCTGATCGTGGCGAGCCTCGAAGAGGGACGCATCGTATTCCGCGGCGAGGGTTTCGAGCAGGCCATGTCGTCCGGCGAGCAGTTGCTGTACGACACCCGGCTGTCGCAATACACCCTGCGCGAGGCCGACGTGACGCTCGCCACCCAGTGGCGGCGCGAACTCTACCGCTACCGTTCGATAACGATGGAGGAGTTGTGCCGCGAGTTGGGGTCGATCTACGAGGTCGAGATAGAGCTGCACACACGGCTCCGCCGGGTTAAGGTGTCGGGCAGCATCGACACCTCGCGCGACATAGGCTACGTGCTCGACATAATGAAAAACAGCCTGAAGTTCGACTGGCGGCAAAATGGCAACAAGATAACCATCGACTAACCACACCGCATAACTACTTTTTTAACCTCTAACCTTTATTCGTTTATGAGACAATCCTTAAACCGTGTTTTGCGCACGTTGAAGATCACATTTGCGCTGTCGTTCCTCGTGGTCGTTCAACTGTCGGCGCAGGCAAACAATCTTCCCGAGATCAAGCTGAACATCGGGAAAGCGTCCATGTCCCTGCTTCGGCTCATGGACAGGATCGAAGATCAGAGCGACATCCTCTTTTTCTACGTCGACAGCGACGTCGAGGGGGTGGCGGTCAATGTCGACGGCACGAACACCGATCTCGTGTCGATCCTCAACGAGGCGTTGCGCGGCACCGGCCTCGACTACGAAATCCGCGACCGCCACGTCTCCATCAAGGCAAAAGAGATGCCGGCTGTTCAACAGGACTCCCGGGTAACGATCTCCGGCCGCGTGACCGACGAAGCGGGTGAACCGCTGATCGGGGTAACCGTTTTCGTCGGAGGTACCAACTTCGGCACGGCTACCGGTGCGGGCGGCGCCTACTCGCTGCGGGTTCCTCCGGGCTCGCTCATCACCTACCGTTTCGTGGGCTACAACGACTATGTGGCCGAGACCGGCAGCCGCACCACGATCGACGTCTCCCTCGTTCCCTCCTCCCAGGTGCTCGACGAGGTGGTGGTGATAGGCTACGGCACGGCGCGCCGCTCCGACGTGACGGGTTCGATAGCCTCGATCGACTCCGAAACCATCCGGCAGGTTCAGGCGGGCAACATCACCCAGGCGCTTCAGGGCCGCATGGCGGGTGTCAACATTATCAGCACGGGCAGCACACCCGGCGACGGAATGAAGATCGAGATTCGCGGCACCCGTTCGCTCACCGCCACCAACGACCCGCTGGTGGTGCTCGACGGCATTCCCTTTGCGGGCGAGCTCAACGACATCAACCCGTCGGACATCGTGAGCATCGACATTCTGAAGGATGCCTCCTCTACTGCGATCTACGGTTCGCGGGGCGCCAACGGCGTGATACTTATCACCACCAGCCGCGGATCGCAGGGCCTCGGCAAACCCACCATCTCCTACACGGGTTACGTGGGTGTGAACACTCTCTTCTCGCGCTTTCCGATGATGGGAGCCAAAGATTTCATCGAGTTCAAAAAAACAGCTTTCGCCAACGGTTCGAACTACGCGGCGTTCACGCCCGCCGAGGACGATACCGGAGCAACCGACACCGACTGGCAGGAGCTGGTGTTGAGAAACGGTTTCGTTACGAGCAACAACATCACCATCTCGGCACCCACGGAGCACGGTTCGGTGAGTTTCGGCGCCTCGTACTACGACGAGAAAGGCATCTCGCCCGTCCAGGGCTTCAAACGCTACGGGCTGCGCGGCAGCTACGACCAGCAGGTGGGCAAGATCATCCGGGTGGGAATAACCACTATGAACACCTACTCCGAGAGGAACGGTACGGGCATCAACATCATGGAGCAACTGCTCACGGTCAACCCCACGATAAACCCCTACGATGAGAACGGCAACGTGCGTTTCGAGCGTTTCCCGCTCAACGGTACCGACGCCAACTGGAATCCGCTGCTCTACCTTGAGAACGACGGCGACAGGGTCGATCTGACGCGCTCCTTCGCGTCGTACAACACATTCTACGGAGAGATCGACATTTGGAACGGCCTCAGGTTTCGCGTCAACGCAGGCGCCAACTTCCGCCAGAACAAGCGCGGCGAGTTCACCACCGGCGATCCGGGGATATGGAGCCTCAGTGCCGTCAAAACCAAATCTACTGCCGCGGTCGACCATCGCTACAACTACAATTGGTCTGTCGAGAACATGTTGACCTACAACAAACTATTTGGTAAACACAGTGTCAACGCGGTGGCCATGTACTCGGCCGAACAGACCGTGGCCGAACGCATGAACGCCTCGGCGCTCGGAGTGACGATCGACCAGTTGCAGTTCTACAACCTGGGGCTGGTGACCGACAGCTACACTATCAATCCCGCCAATCAGGCCTACTCGGCCCGTGGGCTGCTGTCGTACATGGGGCGTGTGATGTACTCCTACGACAACAGGTACATGTTCTCGGCCACGATCCGCTCCGACGGTGCGTCGGCCCTGGCTCCCGGTCACAAATGGCACACCTACCCGGCGGTTTCGGTGGGTTGGAACATCGGCAACGAGAAGTTTATGCACGACATCGAGTGGCTCGGCTTCCTCAAACTGCGCGCCGGTTACGGCCAGACCTCCAACCAGGCCATCAATCCCTACCAGACCTACGGCATGATGGCCCAGAGCTACTACAACACCAACTCGGCCACGGTGCAGGGATACCGCCCCAACACGGTGGCAAACACCTCTCTGGGATGGGAGTACTCCGAGACGTGGAACTACGGGGTCGACTTCGGCCTGTTCGGAGGCCGCCTCACCGGTACGGCCGAATACTATACGGTCGACACGAAAGACCTGTTGATGAGCCGCCAGCCCATAGTCATGTCGGGCATTCCGGGGGCCTACATCTCCAACATCGCGCGGACGCGTAACAGAGGTTTCGAGTTGTCGCTCAACGCCGAGATCATCAAAAACCGCGGCGACTGGAACTGGACGGCGGGTGTCAACTTCTACACCAACAGCAACGAGATCGTCGCCCTCTCCTCGGGCATGGACCGCTACGTTCCCAACCAGTGGTTCGTGGGCGAGTCGATCAACTCGATCTACACCTACAAAAAGTTGGGCATCTACCAGCTTGGGGAAGAGGCTGCGGCCGCCGGGTCGTATCCCAACGCGGGCGCGGGCACCATCAAGGTGGCCTACAATCTGAAGGACGGCGATCCCGTCACCTTCGACGCGAACGGCGTTCCCTCGCGCCAGCTCAACGGCAACGACCGCATGATCATCGGTTCGACCGATGCCGGCTTCTCGGGAGGTTTCAACACCATCGTCGGATACCGCAACTTAGACCTCACTGTGGTGGGGGCATTCCGTCACGGAGGTCTGCTCATCAGCACGTTCCACTCGCCCAACAGCTACCTGAACATGCTTTCGGGTCGCCGCGGCCAGATCGACGTGGATTACTGGACTCCCGACAACCCCACCAACGCCTATCCGCGTCCCGGGATCGGATCCGACGTGGGGGGGGGCATCTCCGACAGTCCCGCGTACGGACAGACGCTCCAGTTCTTTAAAAATAACTACCTAAAGATTCGTACCATCACCCTGGGCTACAACTTCCGCGGCGAATGGATGCGGAGGGCCGGTCTGAGTGCCATACGTGTCTATGCCTCGGTGCAAAATCCGTTCGTGCTCTTCTCTCCGTTCACAAGGGAGTCGGGCATGGATCCCGAGACCAACTCCTACGCGGGCGACAACAACGTCGCGTCGGGAGCGAACGCCCTGCCCAACCGGTTCGTGACGATAGGTTTCAACACGCCTTCGACGCGCAACTTCCTGTTCGGACTCAACTTCACCCTCTGACGACAAATCGAAAACGCTAAAATAACGAATCGTATGAAAAGAGATATTGTAACGAAAGCCCTGAGGAGCGTGCTGATCCCGGGCGCCGTGCTGGCCTCCTCTCTCTCCTGCCGGAACCTGTTGGAGGAGACGCCCCGTTCGCAGATCATGACCGATCTGTTCGAAACGGCCGAGGGTATGGATTTTGCCATGATCGGCGTCTACTCGACTCTGAGGAGTTTCTACGGCAACATGAACTTCTTCATGGATCAGGAACTCGGTACCGACGAGGCCGCCATGGGCCAAAACCAGTACATTCTCGTCGAGGAGGTCAACATCACCCCCTCCAACAACAGCTCCAACGCCTGGTGGAACGCAACCGCCTTCGGTGCCATAAACACCTGCAACGGCATCATCGAACGCGGCGCAGAGTTGGGCGTTGGCGCCAAACTGCTTGGCGAGGCCCGGGTGATCCGCGCGCTCTACTACTTCAACATGGTGCAGACCTCGGGCCCGGCTCCGCTCGATCTGGGATCGGGGCCGTTGGCCTACAACGAGGAGTTCACCGACACCTCGGTGCGCAACTCCGTACCCGAGGTCTACGAGGTGATCTTCGCCGACCTCGATCAGGCGATCAAAGACCTCGAAGGCACCTCTTACGCAGCTCCGGCACGCGACCGCGGCGTCACCAAAACCTTTGCGCAGTACCTCTCCTCGAAGGCCAACCTCACCTACGGCTGGTGGCTCCGCAACAACAACCGGAGCGGCGAGGCTGCCTATTTTCAGAAGGCCTACGACGAGGCGTTGGCGGCGATCTACAATCCCGCCGGTTTCGGCCTCATGCAGTACTACTGGGATGTGAACGAAGCGTCGCAGGATCGCAACATGGAGACCCTGTTCTATGCCGACCGCGACTACACCCGCGTGCCGTCGACTCAGGGAACGGCATCGGCGTTCCTGTGTATCCGCTGGCAGCACGACCAGGCCGTTCTGGTGCGTGGCGCCACTCCGGTCTACCGCGGCAACACCCAGACCACGGGACGTCCCTGGTACCGCGCCGCCCCGACCTACGAGGTGACCAACGAGATTTTCAACGACAAGGAGCACGACTCACGCTACTTCGGCACTTTCCAGGAGGCGTGGGTCTACACGGGCGAGCCCCAGGGCAGCGCCGTGGAGACCTTCGACGCGAGCGGCACGCGCACGGGCACCGGTGTGAACAGCGTGGGCGACGGTGAGCCCTACCGGATCGGCGACACGGTGTGGTACATGCCGGCTATCACTCCGCGCGAACTCGTGGGTGAGGCGGGCGACACCGCGGTGCAGGAGATTTCGACCACGATCGGCGGCCCGGCGCTGCCCTACCAGGTGATTCCGGGAAAGAAGTACGCCATCTTCGACCTCCAGCACTACACCTCCTACCACTTCCCCACGCTGTGGAAACTCGGCCCCTACCGTCCCGACTATCCCAACTCGAGGATCGGCGAGAACGACTACTCCTACCGCCCGTCGCCCGTGGCGCGATTCTCGGAGCTCTATCTGCTCGCCGCCGAAGCCCACGTCATGGGAGCGACGCCCTCTGGCGGGATGACCGCGACAGCCCTGATGAACGTGCTGCGCACCCGCGCCGCCGCCCACAAGAATTACAGCGGTATCATCAAGACTCCGGAACAGGTCGCAGAGTCGGTTGCGTTCCTCACGGCCAAGACCCCGGCCAACCCCGACATCTACGACATTCTCGACGAACGCATGCGCGAGTTGTACGGTGAGGGAATGCGTTGGTACGACCTCGTCAGAACCCGCAAATGGGGCGAACTCGCCACACGATACACCATGCGCAAATGGGACGGCTGGACGGGCAAGACTCTGCCGCCCAAGCTGGTGCATACCCGCGCAAGGCTCGAAACCGTCGACGGCGCCAACAGCCATCTCTACCTGCGTCCCATTCCACAGAGCGCCATCGACGCCCTCAACCTCTCCGACGAGGAGAAAAGAGCCTATCAGAATCCCGGTTACAATTAATCCTTAAATCAAACCATACACCATGAAAAAAGCAATTTTATCGACTCTGCTCGTGTGCACTCTTGCGTTGGGAGCGACGGCCCAAAGCCACCGGCCGCCCCATCTGAAAAAGACGGGACAGGTGACCCAGCTCATCGTCGACGACAAGCCGTTCATCGTGCTGGGCGCCGAACTGCGCAACAACTCTGGAACGAGCCTCGAGTATCTCCAAACCACATGGCCCGGCCTCCACGCCATGAACCTCAACACGGCGCTCATCGCAGTGTCGTGGGCGCAGATCGAACCGCGGGAGGGACAGTTCGACTTCTCGATCATCGACGGAGTGTTGGCCCAGGCGCGCGAGAACAACATGCGCGTTGTGCTGCTCTGGTTCGGCAGTTGGAAGAACACCTGGTCGAGCTACGTCCCCGACTGGGTTAAGCGCGACTACCGCCGTTTTCCGCGCGTGGTGCTGGCCGACGGTACGGGCACCGAGCGCCTGACTCCCCTCAGCGAGGCCAACCAGAACCAGGACGCCAAAGCGTTCGCCGCCATGATGCGCCACGTAAAACAGGTCGACGGCGACCGCCACACGGTGATCATGATCCAGGTGCAGAACGAGGTGGGTGTCATTCCCGACGCCCGCGATCACTCGGCCGCGGCCAACCGTGCGTTCAACGGCCCCGTGCCCCGGCAACTCATGGATCATCTCGTGGCCAACCGTGAAACCATAGCCCCGGAACTGCGCACCGCATGGCTCGCCGCCGGTTTCAAAACGAGTGGAACGTGGATCGAAGTGTTCGGTCCCGGCCTATTCACCGATGACCTGTTCATGTCGTGGTACTACGGAAAATATATCGGCGCCGTGGCCGATGCGGGCAAAAAAGAGTACGACATCCCGATGTTCGCCAACGCCGCACTCATCCGCACCAACTACGCTCCCGGTCAGTACAACAGCGGTGGCCCGCTGCCTCACTCGGCCGACATCTGGCGCGCCTCGCCGGGCCTCGATTTCCTCGCGCCCGACATCTACTTCGGCTTCAAGGAGTGGAGCGACAAGTACGTTCGCAACGGCAATCCGCTCTTCATTCCCGAGATGGGCGGCGGCAACTCCGGCGCTGCCAACGTCTTCTACGCCATCGGTCACAACAACGCCATCGGTACCTCGCCATTCGGGGTAGACCGCGGAGGCCCCGTGCCCGCACCCGGCACCGACCCGATGGGCCGCAGCTACAAGATTTTGCAGCAGCTCACACCCCTCATTACTCAACATCAGACGACTGGCGACGTGGCCGGGGCCGTGTTGGAAAGCATCACTCCCTCGCAGCGTATACGCATGGGCGACTACGAGCTCAACATTCAACCCAACCGGCCGGCCGGGCCGGCGGCGGGATCGGTTCCCGAACCACACGGCATATTTATTCGTTCGTCACCCAACGAGTTCTGGATCGCCGGATCGAACATAACCATCACCTTCAAGCCCGTCACTCCGGGCGATCCCATCGCGGGGTTGGCGACAGTCGAAGAGGGTGAGTTCGTCGACGGGAAATGGGTTCGGGGCCGTATTCTGGCGGGTGACGACACCGGACAGGGCAACAGCGTGGCGCCGAGCCGCTCGCGCTCGAACATACTACGCGTGGAACTTTACCGCTATCGCTGAGTGGCCGCTTCTTCAAATCGCGGAACCTCATTGACTCTTATCAGGCGGCGATATCCCGCAAAGACAAATGTTATTCCTGGAAAAACACTTGCTTCGGCGAGTGTTTTTTCCGTTTGGAGAGAGAACTTACAGGAGGCAAAAAGTTTACACGTCGGTTATATTGTCCCCATCTTCGTTTCCATTCCCCTTCTTCCCCCCCCCCCCCAAAAAAA
>DBDQ01000097.1 GCA_002293665.1 Alistipes sp. UBA928
CCACAGAAAGCGGCGGCAGCCCGGGAGCAATCAAAATCAGATAAAAAACAGCTGCCCAAAAATCTCCCGGAACTCATGCCCACTGGCGCAAGTTTAGCGACAGCGCAACTTGTGCCAAAAGAGATGACCTGCTTTGTAAAAAATATCGTAATTTTGCAAAAAATAATTACGGAAGTGATCGACACCGATTTTTTAGTGATAGGTAGCGGCATCGCCGGGTTGAGTTTTGCACTCAAGGCAGCCGAGAAGGGCCGTGTGACCATTGTGACCAAGGCCACGGTCACCGAAAGCAACACCCGGTTTGCCCAGGGGGGCATATCGTCGGTGACCTACGAACCCGACTCGTTCGAGCGCCACATTGCCGACACCCTCGCCGCCGGAGCAGGCATCAACGACATCGAGGCCGTGAACCTCGTGGTGCGCCGCGCGCCCGAACTCATAAACGACCTGATCGCCTGGGGCGCCGAGTTTGACAAAAAGCCCGACGGAACCTACGAGCTCGCACGCGAGGGCGGACACACCGAACACCGCATCCTGCACCACAAAGACCTCACCGGAGCCGAGATCGAACGTGCACTCGTGGCCCAGGTGCGCGCCAACCCGTGCATAACGATCCTCGAGAACCACCTCGCCATAGACCTGCTCACCCAGCACCATCTTGGCGAGATAGTGAGCAAACACAGTAAAAAGATAGTCTGTTTCGGGGCTTACGTACTCGATCTCGTATCGGGGACGATCGAGACTTTCCGCGCGAAGTTCACCGTGCTCGCCACGGGCGGCGTGGGCAACGTCTACAACACCACCACCAATCCCCAGGTAGCCACCGGCGACGGCATAGCGATGGTGCACCGCGCAAAGGGCGCCACCCGCGACATGGAGTTCATCCAGTTCCACCCCACCTCGCTCTACGATCCGGGCGAACGTCCGTCGTTCCTCATATCGGAGGCGATGCGAGGGTTCGGCGCCGTGCTGAAACTGCCAAGTGGAGAGGAGTTCATGCAGAAGTACCATCCGATGGGATCTTTAGCCCCACGCGACATAGTGGCCCGCAGCATCGACCACGAAATGAAGATACACGGCTGCGAATACGTCTACCTCGACGTCACCTCGCGAAAAGCAAAAGACATAATCGACCACTTTCCCACCATTTACGAGAAATGCCTCTCGCGCGGTATCGACATCACCCGCGACATGATCCCCGTGGTTCCCGCGGCGCACTACTGCACCGGCGGCATCGAAGTGAACCTCGCCGGCGAAAGCTCCATCAACCGCCTCTACGCTCTCGGCGAATGCTCATGCACGGGTCTGCACGGCGCAAACCGCCTCGCGTCGAACTCACTCATCGAGGCCCTCGTCTTCGCCGACGAGGCCGCAAAACACGCCCTGGCAAGGATCGGCACAGTGGAACTCCAGGAAGGCATCCCCAACTGGAACGACGAAGGCACCGCCGCGCCCGAAGAGATGGTGCTCATAACCCAAAATGCCAAAGAGATGCAGCAGATAATGAGCAACTATGTGGGCATAGTCCGCTCGAACCTGCGCCTCGAACGCGCCCTGCGCCGCCTCCACATCATCTGGCAGGAGACCGAAGACCTCTACGTCAAAACCACACCCTCGAAACCCCTGTGTGAACTGCGCAACATGATCACCGTAGGCTACCTCATCATAAAACAAGCCAGCTCCCGCAGGCAAAGCATCGGCCTGCACTACTCCACCGACTATCCCGTCGACGAGTGACCTTGCTCTCAGCGCAGCTCCCTGTCGATACGGTCGAGTACGGCGGTGCTGTGGTCGTTGAATTTCCGGGCGAAGAGACGCGGTTTGGCGGCGAGAATGGGGAGATGCTTTTCTGTCAGTACCGGAGGACTGGCGGAGGGGTGGTCCCAGTCGATGTAGGTGGGCGTTTGGCGAATTCGGGAGGCGAAGGGGGAGTTTGCAACGATGGTCTGGAAGAACATCTCTTCGGGTACCTGCGATGTGCGGAAGAAAGCCGTGTAGCGGGGATTCGCGCGCACATTGTCGAGAATATACCGCACGCATGGCATGCTGAGAGCCGACCACACCACTCCCGAGTATATCTTTGGAAAAGGGTAGCGGCGTTTCCTCACACCGAGGGCGCGCAAAACTATCTCTAACGCCCGGAACAGGATCGTTCGCGGGCTCCGCAGACGGCGGCGATCGAAGCCGTCGAACCAGTAGTATTTCACGCGGCTTTCGGGCTTTCCGGAGCGGAAACCGGGATTGGCGTTAATGTATTCTCCTCCTGCTGCGAGGGTTTCGAATATGGTTTCGTTGGAGCGTATGGGGTAGTCGGCACCGCTGAGGATCACGCAGTAGTCGTAGCCGCACCGGTCATCCCCGTCAGCCGCCAACTCCATGAGCGAGAGTATTGCGGCGGTGTGCGACCAGCCTCCCCACCACACTTTGCGGCGCGGTGCAAAGACGACATTCCCGCGTTCGGCCAACCTTTCGAACAATCCCTCGGGCACGCGGCTGCGGGCGTCGATGTGGATGAAGAACCCGGCACGCGGATCATCGAGCGCACCGACAAGCCTTTCGAGGTGGTCGAAATCGCCATAAGCCGTTATGAGATACGCAACCCGCATCGCCGTCACTCCCCTTTGAACCGGTAGAACGAGAATCCGAAGTATAATCGCGGCCCGGTGGCGAAATCTTCGTGCCGGTTGGTCAGGTTGAACAGCCAGTCGATCTTCGCGTTAAGGCGCACTTTGTCGGTGAGTGAGTACTCGACCCCGGCAAAAGGTGCGGCGATCATAAAACCGTAGCTGCGGTAGGAGGCATTGTCCTCCGTAACGTTGTCGAGGGGCGTGGGATTTTGAAAAGTGATGTTTTGGTATCTTCCGCCGCCCACCGTTCCGCCGAAGTAGGGGTACCAGCGGCCGTGTTGCCAGATGATGTCGGCCAACACCCCGCCCCAACCCGTTCGGGCGTGGCTTTGGTTTTTGCCGCGACCGTGACCGGTGCCGTAATGCAGAGTCGACACGTAGCCCTCGGAGCCGACGCGAAGATGGCGGCCGAAAAGTAAGCGCACCTGTCCGCCGATGCCTGCCGGAGCGCCCGAAATGTGGCTGTGGAAGGTGTTGGCACCATCTGTTAGGGTGAGCTGTCCGCCACCCAGGTATCCGGTGTGGATCATCATCCCTCCCGTGAAACCGTCGTACCTCAGCCCCTGGGCCGAAACCCCGGCTGCAAGCGCCAAAGCGCAGATCGTCAATATCGCAGCCCTTTTCATTCAGAGAATCTCAATTCATCGAGCAGCCAACCGGCGGCGCCCACTTTGTCGATAGTGAATAGCACATAGCGCACGTCGACCGAGATATTGCGACAGATCGACGGGTCGAATTCAAGGTCGCTCATAGTGCCGAGCCACGTTCGGTCGAAGTTGAGGCCCAGCAATTCGCCACGCGCGTTGAGAATAGGGCTGCCGGAGTTTCCGCCCGAGGTGTGGTTCGAGGCTATGAAACAGACGGGCACGGTGCGCCGTCCGTCTATGGTGACCGCCCACCGGCCGTAGTCGCCGGCAGCGTATATCTCGCGCAGACGCGGCGGAATGTCGTAGTCGTATATCTCGGGATTGTCCTTTGCCATCACGCCGTCGAGAGTGGTAACGGGCTCGTGCCACACGGCGTCTTCGTACCGGTATCCCGCCACCGAGCCGTAGGCTATGCGCAGCGTGAGGTTGGCGTCGGGATAAAACCGGCGTGCGGTGTCGAACTCACGCAGGGCGCGCATATAGGGCGTGTAGTGTTCTACTATATCGGGAATGGCGGCAAACGATGTGACGCGCGGCACGTTCAGCACCCTCCACACCTCCTCGCGCAGGTTCTCCAATGCCGCGAGATGTCCGGCGGCCGTGCTGTAACCTCCGAGCGAGTCGATGGTGTGTGAGAATATGTCGAGCAACACCCCCTCGGGCGCCCAGCGCGCGAAACCGTCGAGCAGCGCGGCGTTGAGACGGTTGTTGAGTGGCGAGCCGTCGAACTCCATCACACGAAAAGTCTCGTTGTAGAGCTCGTTGAGGTACACCACATCGGCCCAGCGGGCATATCCGGCGGCGAGACTGTCGAGCAGATGTGCATATTCGGGACGAGTGGCGGCCCAACGGGCAAAATCCGCCTCTTCGGCACGTTTACGTTCGGCGGTGGCACGGCGGCGCAGCCCCCAACTCTCGCCCTGCCATTTTTTCCAACTGTTGGCGATCGACGCCTGGCGCGCCGCAAGGGCTATGCGCGTGGCGGGATCGGCGGCGCTGGCCTCGGCTATGATGTCGAGGCGCAGAGTGCGCAGGGCTATCTTGGCGGGATTCGACCTCTCGACAATGTAGCGCACCTCGTCGCTCGTCACATACTCGCGCGTGGTGCCGGGAAATCCGTACACGAAGGTGAAGTCGCCCTCCTTAACCCCATCTGTCGACACGGTAAAGAACCTGTCGGGGCGGTAGGCCACATTGTCGGGCGAGTAGGCGGCGGGTGTGTTCGAGCCGTCGGCCGCAGCGTAAATGCGGAATACCGAGAAGTCGCCCGTGTGGCGCGGCCACACCCAGTTGTCGGTGTCGCCTCCGAATTTGCCGATCGAGCTCGGGGGCGCCGCAACCAGCCTCACGTCGGTAAAGACCTCGTAGACCCACATCCACTGCTCGTTGCCATAGTACAGGGGTTTGATCTCGGCCCGGTAACGGCCACCCTCTTCGGCAACCCGGAGTATCTCGTCGCCACGACCCGCCGCGACGGCCTCGGTAACGTTTTCCATGCGCCGCATGATGGACACCGTGAGACCGGGATTGGGCAGCTCTTCCCCGCGGTTCATGGCCCAGAAACCATCGGTGAGGTAGTCGTGCTCGACGGAGCTGTGTTTTTGTATCTGGCCGTAGCCGCAGTGGTGGTTGGTGAACAACAGCCCCTCGGCCGAAACTATCGCGCCGGTACATCCGCCGCCGAATAGCACTATCGCGTCATTTAGCGACGGTTTTTCCGTGCTGTAAAGATCGGCCGCACGCAGTTTGAAACCCTTTCGGCGCATGTCGCGCACCTGGGCCTCGATCTGCGACGGGAGCCACATTCCCTCGTCGGCCGAGGCGGAGAAAACCGCAAGCGTCAGGGCGACGCTCAAAAATATCCGTTTCATATCATTCGATTTAAGGTTGCGTAGACCATTTGGATGGGCAGGCCCATCACATTTTGGAACGACCCTTCGATGCGCTCTATGCCCACGTGACCTATCCACTCCTGAATGGCGTAGGCTCCGGCTTTGTCCATCGGCCGGGCGGTATCGACGTAATGGCCGATCTCTTCGGGGGTGAGGCGGCGGAAATGCACGGTGGTTGTGGCGGTGAACGACTCGCGGCGGGTCGTGGTTCTCAACACAACGCCCGTGGTGACGGTGTGGACACGGCCGGAGAGGTCGGCAAGCATGCGGCGCGCCTCGGCCCCGTCTGCCGGTTTGCCGAGTATGCCGTCGCCGAGGATCACCGTGGTATCGGCGGTGAGAAGTATGTCACCCGGGGCCAGCGGCACAGGATAAGCATCGCTCTTAAGCCCCGCCAGATACTCCGCAACTTCGGCAGCGGGCATACCCTCGGGCCACACCTCGTCGACCTCGTAAGGGGCGGCCAGCGTGAACGGCAACTCCGCCTCGGCGAGTATCTGTCTGCGCCTCGGTGACGCCGAGGCCAAAATGAGCCTGTGGCCCGCCAATTTGTCCTTCAACAACATCATTTGATCACAAAGTCGAGCAGTTCGCGTCCTTCGAGCGAGGCGGTGAGATGCTGACCGGGACTCACCGGCCCGACGCCCACGGGGGTACCGGTGTAGATAAGATCGCCCATGCGCAGCGTCACGAACCTCGACACATGGGCAATGATTTCGTCCACCGTGAATATCATATCGCCCGTCCAGCCGCTCTGTCGGGTCTCGCCGTCGAGCGCCATCTCGAAACGCAGGTTCTGCACTGGCAACGGCCAGAGCGAGTTATTTTTGTCATCGCTATCCTGCCCCAACTTCAGGAATTGGGGCGAAAGCGCCGCCGACTTGTCGAAAGCCTTACAAATCTCCCAGGGGAGCCCCCCGGCGATCGCCTCGTTCTGAAGGTCACGGGCCGTAAAGTCTATACCGAGCCCCACCTCGTCGTAGTAACGATGTGCGAACTTCTGCGCGATCGAGCGACCCACCCTCTTTATGCGCACCACAAGCTCACACTCGTAGTCGACCTGCGCCGTAAAGTCGGGAATGAAGAAGGGGTCGTTGTTACGCAGCAGCGCCGTGTCGGGTTTCATAAAAAATTGAGGCCCCGGAGCCGAACCAAATCCGCCGTCGGCGTTCCGACTGCCATCGAGTTCGGCGATGTGGGCGCGATAATTTCTTGCTATGCAGATTATTTTCATCTTATCAAATCGGGTCTTAGTCGTTCGGTACGTTCAAGGGCCTGCTCCTCGCGCCAGCGGTCTATCTCGGCAAAGTTGCCGCTCAGCAACACATCGGGCACCCTCATCCCGCGCCACTCGGCCGGGCGGGTGTAGAGGGGCGGGGCGAGCAGGTCGTCCTGAAAAGAGTCTGTCAGCGCACTCTCCTCGTCGCCTATCGCGCTGGGCAGCAGCCTCACCACGCTATCGGTTATCACCGCCGCCGCAAGTTCGCCGCCCGTGAGCACATAATCGCCGATCGAAATCTCGCGCGTGATATATGTGTCGCGAATGCGCTGGTCGAGCCCCTTGTAGTGGCCGCACAGGATCATGATGTTGCCGAGCGTCGACAGGCGGTTGGCCTCATGCTGGTCGTGCCTCACGCCGTCGGGCGAGGTGTAGATCACCTCGTCGTACTCCCGCTCGGCTTTCAGCGAGTCTATCGCTCGCGCAACGGGTTCGGCCATCATCACCATGCCTGCCTCGCCGCCGAAAGGGTAATCGTCGACCTGGCGGTGTTTGTCGGTGGTGAAGTCGCGAATGTTGTGAACGACGATCTCCACGAGACCCTTCGCCTGAGCCCGCTTGAGTATCGACTCGCCCAGCGGCGAGACCAGCAACTCCGGAACAACCGTCAAAATATCTATTCTCATATCAGTTCTTTGTGCCGGTGGCCCGGGATGAAGAAAATATCTTTTTCGGGGGCGCGCATCACACTCACAAGGCGTCCGTTTCGCAGCACGTAGCCCCCGTAGCCCCAGCCGCGAAAAAGTTCGATCATCGCGCGCCTGTTAGCCCCGCCCGTCTCAAGCAGTACGACGGGGTGGTGTTTCAGGATCACCGGCTCCATCTCGGGAATAACCACCCCCTCGTAGCCCTCTATGTCGCATTTTATGAAATCGAGCCTCTCCAATTCCGCGAAAAGTTCGCTGCCGCGCCTCATCTCCGCCTCGAACTCCAGGTCGGCATTGACCCGCTCCTGTTCCTCCGATTCCGGAATGTAATTGCGCCCCGAACCCATGTAACCCGTGTAGCGCGACGAGTCGTTGACCATCGTCACCGTTCTGTCCTCCGCGCCGAGGGCGTAAGGCACGATCTCGACGTTGCGGCAGCGGCGCAGGTTACGCTCGAGCACCCCGAGGATCGGCCGCACCGGCTCCACGGCGTAGATCATGCCACCGGGCCCCACGAGCCGCGACATTTCGCGCGAATAGTATCCCAAATTCGCCCCTATGTCGATCACCACATCGCCCGCGCGAACCACCCGGTGCAGGAACCGCGGATATTCATATACCACCGACCGGCGGCCCAATCCCAGCCGCAGCCCCGCGAAAAACCCCGCGCTCAGCACCCGCAGATAGTTCTCGAGCGAGAGGCGGCGGTAGAGCGTGCGTTTTATGCTACCGGTAATCGACATCGTTGTTCAGTACCTCGGTGATGAATGGATTGTTCGCCGTCTCGTGGCCGATGGTGGTGTCGGGTCCGTGACCGGGGTATACTTTGACGTCGCCGCCCAGAGGCAACAGTTTGTCGATTATACTTCGCATGATCCAACTGTAATCGCCTCCGGGAAGGTCGGTACGGCCAATGGAGTCGGCAAAAAGCGTATCGCCCGTGAAGACGACCCTGCTCCGCGGCTCGAACAGACACACGTGGCCCGGAGTGTGACCCGGAGTCTGGATAATTTGCAGCGCCGTGTTGCCGAACGTGATAGTTTCGCGCTCCCCGAGGTCAATGTCTATGGCGGGAAGTTCACCGGTCTTCACGCCGAAGATGCGTCCGCTAGGCCCGGAGTTCTCGAGCAGAAAAGTGTCGTCGCTGTGGGCCGCAAAAGAGACACCGTATGTTTGTTTCAGATGCTGCACGCCGAGCGCGTGATCGAAATGGCCGTGGGTGTTGATCGCCACCACGGGTTTCAGACCGCGTTCGGCGATAAAGCCATCCAATTTGGCGTTCTCGGCCGGGGTCGAGTTACCCGCATCTATCACGGCCGCTTCACCCGTATCGTCCCACACAACATAGGTATTCTCCGCAATGGGATTGAAAACAAATCTCGCTATATTCATAATAACCCGATCTCTTTTTGTGTAGCACAAAGATAGTGGTTTTTCGTCAAAATCTCCCCGTTCAGAGAGCGATAGAGGCGCTGTTGCGGGTGATGTTGATCGGGATCGAGAATTTGAAACCGACCCTCTGGTAGCGGAAGTCGTTGAAACCGACAAACAGACCAGCCTTCCACAACAGCCCCACCGTGTAGTCGAACTCTATGTGGTTCCTGAACGTGGGTGTGTGCAGGTAGTGCACCTGAATACCCTCTATCCACAACCGGCCGCTGAACCATGGCAACAGCTTTATCAGCAGGAAACGGGCCTGATACGACGCATGCACCTCAAGATACTTGTCGGGAGTACTGTGAATGTAGGATCCCAGCATGCGGAACGATCCCACCGAGGTGATCGAGGAGTTGGTAACGGGTATGTCGGCGGTGTCGAAATGGCGGTAGTCGGGAAAGTGAAGGCTCCGTTTCGTTGCGAACACCCCGCCGTAGACAAAGTACTCGAGGCGATGGAAGGGCCCTCCGAGGTCGATGTTCTGGCGGATCCCGCCGCTGATGTGATCGAAGTCGGCCGTGCTGCCCTGCACTCCGGGCACACCCTTCTTCCAGCCGACGAAAAACGTGGGCCAGTCTGAGCGCACCATCCGTTTCCGCCCGTCGTCGCCTATGCGGTAGTATTGCCTTGGGGTGTACTCTATGCCGAGGGTGAATATGGCGGCGGTATGGTCGGCGATCTCTATGTTGGGCGTAAAATCCCTTTCACCCCGGTAGAAGAACGAGTAGTCGCTCGTGTTTATCAGATTCCGCCGTAGCGAGTACTTGGCGGAGAGCGACAGCGCAAGGCCATTGGCTATGTCTATCGAACCGGCTGTCTCGGCAAAGTTGTCACCGTAGAGTTTCAGGTAGTTGCGCCGGAAGACAAGCGACGCCACGGTATTTTCGAACGGAAGTATGCCGTCGCCGGGAGCCGACGAGAAGTCGCGGCTCACACTCCCCACCCTGATCTCGAACTCGCCCCTCCTCCGGGGAGCGAACTCAAGACGCGCCATCACATCGGCCAGCAGTGCCCGCCGGTTGATGGCCCATCCACCCTGTGGGCTGAGTATCAGCGTCGGGCCTCGTCCGCCGCCGAAACTCTTGCGGTAGTCGATGGGCGCGATGCCGAAATAGAATCCGTCGACGGTATTGAAACCCGACTTCGAAGGGATCACCCCATGCCACACGATCTCGCCGCCCCGCTCACCCAACTGCCACGACTTGCCCCCGAAGATAAACTTTGCGGCAATGGTTTTGCGGCGGCGGCGAACGGCCGAGGTGTCGGGCGCGGCGGTGGCCTCCACCCCGCGCAGGCGATACCCCTCCAATTCGGCGGGCTCGAGCGCTATCGGGCGCATGCGATCCCAAAACCCGGGATCGGGCTCGCGGGCAAGGGTGTCGACAGAGACGGTAAAGTTATCGGTGAACTCCTCCGTCACGTCGAGATTGCGCCGCGCCGGGGCTTCTATCTCACGCTCGGTGCGCCGCGCGGCACGGTAGGAGTCGCGGTTGGTGAATCTCTCTTCGACAGGCGGCGAAGGCGGAACCACAGGGGCGGCGGGAGTTACAGGAACCGCCTCTACCAGCGCCGGGTTCAGAACCACGCGGCCGTAGTCGACCGACGCCAAATACCGCATGGTACCCCGCGAGCCCAGTAACTTCAGATCGAAAGTAATGCGATGCAGTGTGGGCAGCCACACATTGTCCGCCACCTCACCGTAGGCCGTTTGCAGACGGAATTCGATACCTGCGACTATGTTGAGTCGTCCCGACAGGTCGAACCCGTGAACACTCCAGTCGTCCTCGACTATGTAGATGTGCCCCTCGACAAGTTGCTGGCTGCGCCGCACGGGCATTATGCGTATCTTGTTTATTATGCGTCCACGCTCTTCGGTGTAGCCCTCGTAACGAAACCGGTAGTGGTTGAAAGCGCCGGGCGACAAGGGCGAGATTATCACTCCCCCCGTGGCGTCGATGTCGTAGATGTTGATGTTGACAAGCCTCATCGCACTCTCTTCGAGGTCTTCGGTGTCCCCGCGGTCGCTCCCCATACGCGGTATGCTGCTAAGCTGCTTCACCACTCTCTGATCGTATTTGTCTGGGGCGGTAAACGACACCTCGTTCCACGACTCCTGTGTGTAGCTCTCGCCCTCACGGATATTGCGAAGGGCGTTGCCGGCCACCCCGCGCACCGCACCCGATATTTTCACCACGTCGAACGACCCCTTCAGATAAACTCCGGCGCCGTACTCCGACACACGGGCCGCGTGCCACGGTGCACGCGCAATGGCCCGCCGCATGATGCGGTAGGCGAGATCCTCCCCCGGTACGACGGTCACGGTCTCGATGTTGAATGTCCTCTCATGAAGGAACTGCGCGTGAGCCGTCGCGACACAGAGAAACAGAGTGAAGAGAGTTGCAAAAAACCGGCTCATTTAATTTGTGCCCAAGTTGGTGATGAGGCTATATCAAAAACGGGCAAAGTCCCGTTTTATTATTTATTACCTTTGTGCCCGCGAAGATAACACTTTTTACACTTTATGAGAAAAAAAAGGAGAGAAAATCCCCTGATCGAGGGACTCAAGATAACATCCGTCGCCGCCGAGGGCAAAGCGATGGGCCACCACGACGGAGTGGTGGTGTTCGTACCCCTCGCCGTGCCGGGCGATGTGGTCGACGTGCAGATAAGGTCGCGGCGGCGGCGTTTCATGGAGGGATACGTCGTGCGGTGGGTCGAGCGTTCGCCTTTGCGGGCCGAACCTTTTTGCGAACACTTCGGGGTGTGCGGCGGCTGCTCGTGGCAGAATCTGCCCTACGCCGAACAACTGAAGTTCAAGCAACAGCAGGTCTTCGACCAACTCTCGCGCATAGGACGCCTCGAACTTCCCGCGGAGGGTGTGCGCCCCATCATCGGCTCGGCTGCCACTACTTTCTACCGCAACAAGCTGGAGTTCACCTTTGCTCCGCGGCGGTGGTACACTTATGAGGAGATCGCCGAAAGCGACGGGATCGAACCCGAACCCGCCCTCGGCTTTCACGTGCCGGGAATGTTCGACAAGGTGCTCGACATCCACAAATGTTGGTTGCAGCCCGAACCGTCGAACGCAATCCGCCTCGAAGTGAAACGGTTCTGCGTCGAGCACGGCTATGAATTCTACAATATCCGCCAGCACACGGGCCTCGTGCGAAACATCGTCGTCCGCACCGCCTCGACGGGCGAGACGATGGTGATAATGGTCTTCGCCCAACCCGACGACGAGCGCATCGCAGCGCTTATGAATCATCTGCGCGAGGCATTCTCCGCCGTCACATCGCTCATGTACATCGTCAACACCAAGCTCAACGACTCGCTGGGCGATCAGGAGGTGCTGCTGTGGGCCGGGCGTGACCACATATTCGAAGAGATGGAGGGGCTGCGTTTCAAGATCGGCCCCGGCTCGTTCTACCAGACCAACTCGGCGCAGGCTTACGAACTCTACAAAGTGGCGAGAGAGTTCAGTCGGAACGCCGACGGCGGATTAAATGAAGAACTCCCGGTAATCTATGACCTATACACCGGCACCGGCACGATAGCCAACTTCGTAGCACGAGAAGCAAAAAAAGTGATCGGCATAGAATATGTAGCTGAGGCGATCGAAGACGCGCGCGTGAACTCCGTCGCCAACGGCATCGGCAACACCGTGTTCTACGCCGGCGACATGAAGCGCGTGTTGGACGACGCCTTCGTGGCCGCCAACGGTCGCCCCGACGTGGTGATACTCGATCCTCCGCGGGCCGGGGTCGACGCTCCGGTGATCGAGGTCATCCTACGCGCCGCGCCGCAAACGATAGTCTACGTAAGCTGCAATCCCGCCACCCAGGCGCGCGACCTGGCCCTGATGGCCGGCGACTACGAGATCGCCGCCGTGCAGCCCGTCGACATGTTCCCACACACGCATCACGTCGAAAACGTTGTCAAACTAATAAAAAAACAG
The DNA here is from genome assembly GCA_002293665.1 of Alistipes sp. UBA928. GTDB lineage: Bacteria > Bacteroidota > Bacteroidia > Bacteroidales > Rikenellaceae > UBA940. The sequence goes on from DBDQ01000097.1 coordinate 12,485, forward strand.
GTATGAAAAAGATGATCCTCGCGGTCGCGGCGCTCATTATCGCCTCCGCCGCCACAGCGCAAACAACCATCGAGACTCAACCCGAAGGCGTTCAGGTGAACGGCCGTGCCGAACGCAAGGTCACCCCCGACGAAATCCACGTCGCCATCACCCTGCGTGACAACGAGCCCAAGGGAGAGACCGTAGACCGGCTCGAAGCCCGGATGAAACGCGAACTGGCCGCCCTCGGTATCGACCTCGCGTCGGCACTCAAAGTCACCAGTATGGCCAACGCTCCCCGCAAGCGCAACCAGGTCGACACCAGCCGCTCCTACGATCTGAAGGTGGGCAGTGCGGCCACCCTCGCCTCGGTGTTCGAGTGCCTTGGCGAGATGGGCGTAACCCAGGCAGGCGTCAGCCACTTCACCCACTCGCGCATCGAAGAGCTTCGCAGCGAGGTTCGCATAGAGGCCGTGAAGAACGCCCGCGCCATAGCCGACGAACTCGCAATGGCACTCGACCGCCGTATTCGCCGCGTGGAGTGGATTCAGGACAACGGCTTCTATGAGTCGTCGCCCATGCCGATGTACAGAACCCGTGCCGTTGTGATGGACGCGATGTCCGTGAACGCGGCGGGAGTCGCCGACGACGGCGAACAGGGGCTCGACATGCAGGAGATCACCCTGACCTACAATGTGACCGTACGTTTCTCGTTCCCGGTCACGGCTATTCCGTAACTATGTCCGATCTGAGTGTCGAAATCACGGCCGACGGCTCGGCAACACTTCGCTCGGGACTCCACGGCGACACCTACCACTCTCTTCGCGGGGCGGTGGGTGAGAGCCGGCATGTCTTCATCGAGGCAGGGTGGCAACGGCCACTGCGGATTAACTCTTCTAACGAACCGATTAGAGTTTTAGAAATGGGCTTCGGCACCGGCCTCAACGCTTGGCTAACACTTGAGGAGTGGCAACGGCCACAGCGAGATATGTGCGACCCGAAACCTCGGCCGGTGGAGTACACCGCCGTCGAACTCCATCCCGTGCCCCCGGAGATAGCCGTCCGGCTCGGCTACACTGCCGATCGGCGATTCGCCGCCCTGCATACCGCGCCGTGGAACGAGTGGAGCGAGCCCTTCGAAGGGTTCCGCCTGCTGAAACTTCAAGGCGAGATGGCCGAAGTTTTGGCCGATTCGAAATTTTCATCTACCTTCGACCTGATATACTGGGACGCTTTCGCCCCCGACACCCAACCCGGGCTGTGGACGCCGCAAATCTTCGGGCAGGTGTACGAAGCGACGGCACCCGGCGGCGTGCTGGTCACCTACTCGGCCAAGGGCGACGTGCGCAGAGCGTTGCAGGCGGCAGGTTTCACCGTCGAACGCCTGCCCGGCGCACTCGGCAAACGCCACATGTTGAAAGCGATTAAGCCATGAAATACAGTTTTGATTACGAAACCTACGCGGGGAGGGAGACGATGACGGCAGAAGACCGTGAGCTCGCCCACCTCGCAACCGAGGCATGCGGCGGCGCCCACGCCCCCTACTCTAACTTCCGGGTAGGCGCGGCGGCACGGCTAAAAAGCGGGCGCATCCTCACCGGCTCCAACCAGGAGAGCGAGGTCTTCCCTGCCACCATGTGCGCCGAACGCACACTTCTTTTCCACTGGCAGACCCACCACTCCGGCGATCCCATCGAGGCGATGGCGATAGCCTCCATCCCCGGCACGAGGGAGTGCTACCCCTGCGGCCAGTGCCGCCAGGTTCTTCTCGACACCGAGCGGCGGCAGGGTTCGCCCATACGTATCATAATGTGCGCCGACACGACGGCCTCCGCGGTCGCTTCGGCACGCGATCTTCTTCCATTCCAATTCTCCCTATGATAGATTTTTCAGTGCGAGACATACTCTACGAAGACAACCACCTGATGGTGGTCAACAAACGCGCCGGCGATCTGGTGCAGGCCGACGCCGCTGGCGAAACGGGCCTCGAAGACGCTATCAAGGCGTTCATTCGCCGCCGCGATTCAAAACCCGGCGACGTTTTTCTGGGGGTCGTGCACCGCATCGACCGCCCGGTGAGCGGCGCCGTGGTGTTCGCAAAGACGAGCAAGGCTCTGGTACGCCTCAACGAGATGATCCGCCGCGGCGAGATCGACAAACGTTACTGGGTGATCACCGAGGAGCTGCTCCCCGACGAAGAGGGTACGCTCACCCACCACATCGTGCGCGACGGCCGCACCAACCGCTCCCACGCCCACACCTCGCCCCAACCTAAGAAAGACAGTAAAGAAGCACGCCTCGAATACCGCATGGTGGCGGGCAGCACCAACTACTATCTCTACGAGGTGAAGTTACTCACGGGCCGCCACCACCAGATCCGCGCGCAGTTCTCGAAAGAGGGCGCCCCCATCAAGGGCGACCTAAAGTACGGCGCCAAGCGCAGCAACGAAAATGGCGGCATCTCCCTCCACTCGCGCCGCGTATCATTCACCCACCCCGTAAAAAAAGAGCCCCTCGAAGTCATCGCCCCCGTTCCCGCAGGCGATAACCTGTGGAGTTATTTCGAGCAGGCTGCAAAATAACGTGAGTTCGATGAAATCTGTGATTATGACCCTCGCTGCGCTGATGACGATGCCGTTGTGCCGCGCACAAACCGACACCGTGGTGGTGGAAAAATTACCGGAAGTGGTTTTCGAGGCCGGCTCGCCCATCCGTTCCGCTCTTGTTGCGGATGGCGGCAGACTCTTTTTCGGTAGTGCCGACCGCACGTTTAGGGCTGTCGACACAGCGGCGGGAAATACTCTGTGGACCTACACCGCCGACGACGCCGTGGAGTCATTGCCCGTGGTCTCGGATGGCCGGGTGATCTTTAACGCGGCGAACACACTTTACATTCTCGACACAGCCACAGGTGCACAGATTCATAAAACTGTTCACTCCACCGACGCCACCACCCGTGTGAGTGACGATCATTTCGCGTACAACGACTCCGGGGTGGCTGTTTCGGACAAGGGTATCGCATATTTTGCCGCTCTGGACGGCGACATCATCGGGATCGGGATCGACAGCGGTGAGGTGATTCGCGTATTTCCGTCTCCTGCTCCCGGGGAGGTTGCCTCCGGGGTCGCGATCAATGATGGCAGGCTCTACTGGGTCGATCACGACGGGGCGCTCTGTTGTGTTGATATGGCGAAATGGCAGCTGAATTTCCGTACAGAGATAGGGGACAGAGTGTTCGCGCCTATGCTGATCGGCGGGGGCAGGGTCTTTCTCGGAGGGAGGAGCTGTCGAATGTGGTGCATAGATGCGGTCGGGGGCACGGTGCTATGGTCTTCCTATTCGGCCGATCCCACCTCCTGGTTTTCGGGCGGTTCGGTGATCGTGGGCGACACACTTTGGGCCGCCACCTCCGACGAGCACACCATGCTTCTGCTCGACGCCGCCACAGGCGAGTTCCGCGATCTGCTGCCCACCGTCACCAACGCCTACACGCAACCTGTGGCGCACGGCGACGAGGTTATCGTGGCGGCAACCGATGTCTATATACTCGACGGCCCCGACAGGCGATCCGACATCACGGGATTCGACACCAGTCGTAGGACGGTGCTTTGGCGCACGACACTCGACGACAGTGTTCTTTCGTCGCCTGTCATTGCCGACGGTGCCCTTTGGGTCGCTTCAGATTCGGGTAAGATTTACCGTTTTAGTCTGTAAGGCCCGATACTCTCTCTTCACTCTTATAGCTCGATCGGGCGGCCGGTGTAGAAGTCGAGTATCTTGGTGCTCAAAAGATAGTCATACCGGGCCTGGGTCTGATCGGAGCGGCTCGATGTGAGGCGGGTTTGCGCCTCGCTGTATTCATAAGCCGTGGCCTTCCCCTCGTCGTAGCGCAGACGCATGGTGCGCGCAGCCTCCTCCGTGGCGGTCAGTGCTTTTGTAGCCGCGTCGTAGCGCGCACCCGCCGCCACGGCACGCTGCCACGCCTGCTGTATCTCCTTGTACAGAGCCTGTTTCACCCCCTCCAGTGCCAGAGTCTGGTTCCTCACCCCGATGCGGGCCGAACGGACGCCGTTGCGCGTGGCGTTGCGGTTGAAGATGGGAATGCTAAGGTTGAGTCCCACGCTCTCGCTGTGGCGGTTGCGTATCTGGTCGGCAAGACTCGCCTGCTGAAAATCCTGCCCGAACATGTACATGTATCCCGCTCCGGCTTGGGCCGAAAGGTTCAGCGAGGGCATAAAAGCCGCCTTCGCGATCTTCACCCCCAACTCCGAACTCTCGAGCCTAAGTTGCGCCTCGCGCACCACGGGCCGTGTACCCACCGCCACCTGATATATGTCGTCGGGCGAGGGTAGCACCGCAATTGACGACGGGGTGAGTGCGTCGGCCTCTACTCCGGCAATGTCGAACCCGACTGTATCTTCGAGATTTAGCGCCTGCGCAAGGTTGAGCAACGACAGCGTGAGATCGTTAACCGCGCCCACCTCGCTCACCTCATTGGTGGCAAGCTGCGAGGTGATGTCGAGCAACTGTGCGCGCGCCACCTTCCCCTCGTCGACCATCCGCCGGGTGTTGGCCACCTGCTCGCGCGTGAGAGCGGTCTGCTGGCGGTGGACGGCGAGTATCTCCTTTTTGAAGAGCACATCGAGGTAGAGCGACGCCACGTTCAACTCAAGGTTCTGTTTGGCGCGCTCCAGCCCCTCGGCGGCGGCGGCGAGATCGACTCGTCCGGCGGCGATTTGGTTTTTGATGCTGAATCCACGGAACAGCGGCATTCCCGCCGACAGCGAGAACGACGAGTTCGACGTCTGTGTATTCCGGTACTCGGGGGTGTCGCCTCCGGTATCGACCGAGGTGCGGCCGAAACTGAACGATTGCCCCGCTCCGGCGGTCAGGTTTGGCAGCCGGCTGTTTTGGGCGGTGTTGAGCTCCACTTCGGCATTCTCGACGCCGAGGGCCGACTGGCGTATCTCGATGTTGTTCTCCACTGCGTAGTCTATGCACTCACGCAGCGTCCACTTTTTCTGGCCGCTCGCCGCCGAGGCCAGCGCGAGGGCTGCGGCTATAAATACGATCTTTTTCATGGACGGACTATTTTCGGTTTCCGCGTATTTTCTGGCCTACGTCGAGGCCCTCTTTCACTTCGATCGACATACCGTTCGACAGACCCGTCCTGATGTCGTGGCGCTCGTATTTCACCGGTTTGGCGAGCGAGTCGACCAGCAGGTAGACGTAGGTCGAGTCGCCGGAGAAGGTAACGGCACTCTCGGGCACCGTCACCACATCCTCCACCCGTGCGAGCACGATCTCGGCGTTGGCGCTGTACCCGGCACGGATGTTCACGCTGTCGGGTATCGTGGCGGCGGCCTTGATCTCAAACAGTATGGCGCCGTTCTGCTCGACACCCTGGGGCGAGATATACTCGAGGTCGGCGTCGAAGGTGCGGTTCTCCACCGCCCCCACCGTGAGTTTCACAGGCATGCCGGTGTGTACGCGCCCCACCTCTGTTTCGTCGACGTTGCCGATGAAGAT